>JBJTPO010000758.1:0-1295 GCA_046075145.1 Planctomycetota bacterium | reverse complement strand
CGAGCGGCTCGAGGAGGTGAGCATCAAGATCGAAACCGGCGACGGCCCGAAACTGCTGGAGATTGGCCCGCCACGCGGAAGCACTCTCCGGATCGGTCGCCTCCGCGATCCCGAGCACCGTCGCCAGCATCGCGGAGAGGTCGAGCGACCAGGCCTGGGCCATCATGGCATCCGCGGGAATCCGCGTGAGCTGCCGGGGGCCGATGCCCGTGGCGGGGGCTGCGAAGATCCCCCGAGGCGGACCTTCGCAACCGAGCCACAACGACGAACCAACGCCCTCGGCCGTCATTCCGGTCAGGGCTCCGACGGCCTCGAGCTTCCCGAGCCCGGAGGCGTCGAGAAACGTGAGCAGCTTGTCGCGGTCCGGGGCGGGCAGGCTCGTCATGATCCGCAGGGCCTCGGCGGCGTTGAAGTAGGCGAGCGTGCTCGGCCGGTCGAAAGCCGCCCGCTGCCGCAACGCCTTCTTCCAGGCGGGCTCCTCGGGGCCCGCGTCGCTCATCCGCGCGACCACCGACTCGAGCGACCCTTCCCCCCGGGCCACCACGAAAGAACCGTCGTTGATCCCCCAGGAGGCCGGCCCCAGCGGTGAGAGCGCTCGCTGCCAGGCGAATCCGCCGACGGTCACCGGCTCTATCGAGAGCGGCATCGATTCGGCGCACCACATCGCCGCCTTTTCGACCGCCGCGCGGCGGTCGCCCGTGCGGATCACGAGCGACGCCACGACCTGGGGCGACACCCCAGGCGCGGGCGGCTGTAGCGTCTCAACGGTCAGGGCCAGGGGCCGCGTCCACAAGCGTGGCCACGGCGTCGACGCCATCCGGCCCCACGGGGGCGGCCTGCCTGGCCACTGCCACGACCTGCTGGGCAACCCGACCGAGAAACTCCCGCATCTCGGGGTCGGCGAGCATCCGCTCGGTCAGGTTCGTCGCGGTCACTGCGGGGGCGGCGAGGCCGGCGGCCTCCATGTGGAACAGGCAGTCGGCGGGTGCCAGCCGTTCGATCATCGGATCGGGCGGGAGCGGCGGCACGGAGAGCGGCAGGCCCATCAGGCCCCCGGACGAAAACAGGAACACCAGGACCGTGACGAGTTCGGTGGGGCCGATGCCGACCATGAATGCCTCGTGGTTGGTTGCAGGTGTGCCAGCCGACTCCCTGCCCGGGGATTCCCCCGATAGGGTACTGCCTCGGCAGGCAGAGGTCAGCGTGAGTCAGACTCACCGTCTGCCAGGGATTGGTTCGGGCGTGAGTGGTCTGCGATGCCCCGCCCCCGGTTTTGGCAGGTTGCAAACCTGCCC
>JBJTPO010000757.1:0-2429 GCA_046075145.1 Planctomycetota bacterium | reverse complement strand
GCGATCGCCGCCGCCGGCGGGCCCTGGTCGGTCAACAGTTTCACGAAGTTCTATCTCGCGCTCCTCGGGCAGATGCCCTACTCCGCTTGCCCTGCCGTGCCGCCCGAGATGGTGCTGCTGCCCGAGTGGTTCCCGGTCAATCTTCACCGCGTCTCGGCGTGGTCGCGCACGATGATCGTGCCGCTGTCGCTGATGTGGGCCTTCAAGCCCGTGCAGCGGATTCCTCGGGCCCGGGGCATGGCTGAACTGTTCACCGACTCGCCCGACTCCCGGACGCCGGAGCGCGAGGGGGGCTGGGCGCTGTTCTTCCGAGGCGTCGACCGGGTGATGAAGGCCTGCGAGGCGGTCGGCCTCGTGCCGTTACGGGCCCGGGCCGTGCAGGCCTGCCGCCGCTGGATGCTCGAGCGGTTTCACGGCAGCGACGGCCTGGGGGCGATCTTCCCGCCGATCGTGTGGAGCATCATCGGCCTGCGGTCGCTGGGCTGCGACGACGATTCACCCGAGGTGCAGGAGAGCTGGCGGCAGCTCGAGCGGCTGGTGGAGCGCGAGCCCGATGGGTCGGTGCGGGTCGAGCCGTGCCGCTCCCCCGTCTGGGACACGGCGATCACCGTGATCGGACTGGTGGAAGGGGCGGCCCTCCCCGGTCGGGCTGCGGTCGAGGACGACCTCGCGGCTGCGGCCCGCGGCGTCGACTGGCTGCTCGCCAACGAACTGCGGGCGGCCGGCGACTGGACCCGTGGCCTGCCGCGGGGCGAGCAGGTCCAGCCCTCCGGTTGGTGCTTCCAGTATGCCAACCGCTTCTACCCCGACATCGACGACACGGCGATGGTGCTCGTGGCCCTGGCCACCTGGCGCCGGCACGCGGAGGCCGAGGGCTCCCCCGCCGCGCGGCGGCGAGGGAGCCGGGTCGACGCCGCGATCGAGCGGGCCCGGCGCTGGCTCGCGGCGATGCAGAGCGCCGACGGCGGCTGGGGCGCATTCGATCGCGACAACGACATGGAACTGCTCTGCAAGGTTCCCTTCGCTGACCACAACGCCATGATCGACCCGAGTACACCCGACATCGCGGGCCGGGTGCTGGAGGCCTTCGGCAAGACGGGCTGGCAGGCGGGCCATCCGGCCGTCGACCGCGGCATCGACTATCTGCGGCGGACGCAGGAGCCGACCGGCTGCTGGTTCGGCCGCTGGGGCGTGAACTACATCTATGGCACCTGGCAGGCGCTCGAAGGGCTGCGGGCCGTGGGCGTGGCGGGTGATGACCCGCTCGTGAGCCGGGCGGCGGAGTGGCTCGAGGCCCACCAGCAGCCCGATGGTGGCTGGGGCGAGTCGCCAGAGAGCTACGCCGACGCCGATCTGGCCGGCGTCGGCCCCGTCACGGCCTCGCAGACCGCCTGGGCGGTCAACGGTCTGGTGGCGGCTGGCCGGGCCGGTTCGCCGGCGGTGGCGCAGGGCATCCGCTGGCTCGCCGACCGGCAGGAGCCGGACGGCTCATGGCAGCAGGGGGAGTTCACGGGAACGGGCTTTCCGCTCGTGTTCTATCTCCGCTATCACTACTACCCGATCTCGTTCCCGCTCCTGGCCATCGCCCGGGCGGCCAAGGGCCGGGAAGGCAGGCTGACATGAGCGTTCCCGTCGGCCAGATGGTGGCGGTGCTGCGTCACGTCGCCGTGCAGCGGTTGAGAGGCAATGCCCGCTACCCGCTCGTCTTGATGCTCGAGCCGCTGTTTCGCTGCAACCTTGCCTGCGGCGGCTGCGGCAAGATCCAGCATCCGGCCGAGATTCTTCGCTCACACCTCACGCCGGAGCAATGCCTCGCGGCGGTGGACGAGTGTGGGGCCCCGATCGTCTCCATTCCCGGCGGGGAGCCGCTCCTGCACCCGCAGATCGAGCGGATCGTGGAGGGGATCGTGGCGCGAAAGCGTTACCTCTACCTCTGCACCAACGCGATCAAGCTCGAGGAGATGCTGCCCCGGTTCAAGCCGTCGCCCTACCTGGCCTTCTCGGTGCACCTCGACGGCCCACGGGAGGAGCATGACCACGCCGTCTGCCGTGAGGGGGTCTACGACATGGCCGTGTCGGCCATCCGGGCCGCCCGCCGCGCCGGCTTCCGCGTCACGACCAACTCCACGCTGTTCACCGACGCCGACCCGGCTCGCTATCGGAAGTTCTTCGACGACGTGATGGCCCTCGGCGTCGAGGGCATGATGATCTCGCCGGGCTACTCGTATTCCAAGGCGCCCGACCAGGAGCACTTCCTGCCCCGGCAGCGGAGCCAAAGCCTGTTTCGCCGGATCCTGGAGGCCGCCCCGCGGCGCTGGCGGTTCAACCAGTCGCCCGTGTTCCTCGAGTTTCTGAAGGGTGACTGGGATCTGGAGTGCCGCCCCTGGGGCACGCCCACCTACAACCTGTTCGGCTGGCAGCGGCCCTGC
>JBJTPO010000756.1:0-6355 GCA_046075145.1 Planctomycetota bacterium | reverse complement strand
CTTCTTCGGATCGCTCGCCGCCGACAAGGGGCTCGCTCCCTTCTTCGCCCCCCGGACGGTGGCGGCCGACGACGACGGAGCCGCGGTCGTGCTCCGGCCGCGCACGGTGGCGACCTGGCGGGTGCCCGCCGAGAGCCGACGGTTTCACGCCACGCTCGCGCGGAGCGTTCCCGCCGAGGCCATCGCGGCGGTCGAGGTGACGGTCGCCATCGACGGCCGCGAGGCCTGGCGGCGACGGCTGGGGGGCGCGGCCGACGCCGCCCGGGAGCCGGTCGCGATCGATCTCGACGTGGCCGGAGGCCGGCGGCTGACGCTCACGGTCGACTTCGTCCCCGGCGACCTGGGCTGCGGCGTCCGTGTCGGCGCGGGAGCGTTCGAGAAGTGAGAGCGCCGGGGCGAAAGGCCGCGTCGATCCTGGCCGCCGCGGCAACGCTGCTGGTCGTGGCAGAAGCCGGCCCGTCTGCGGTCGCGGCGGACGTCGATCAGGCGGTGCTCGCCGCGGAAGCCCGCCGCGTGGAGACGATCCGCCGGGCGACGGCCACGGCGGTGGCGATCTTCGCCGGTGCGGAGGGGGGCGGGTCGGGCGTGCTCGTGAGCGCCGACGGCCATGCGCTCACCAACTTCCACGTCGTCCAGCCGGCCGGCGTGGCGATGACCTGCGGCCTCGCCGACGGGCGGCTCTACGACGCGGTGCTCGTGGGGCTCGATCCGACCGGCGACGTGGCCCTCGTGAAGTTGCTCGGCCGGGACGACTTTCCCTTCGCCACGCTCGCCGACAGCGACGCGGTGGAGGTCGGCGACTGGTGCTTCGCGGCCTGCAACCCGTTCCTGCTGGCCACGGACCTCGTGCCGTCGATCAGCGCGGGCATCGTCTCGGGCACGCACCGCTATCAGTTTCCCGCCGGCACGATCCTCGAATACACCGACTGCATCCAGACCGACGCGGCGATCAATCCGGGCAACTCCGGCGGCGGACTGTTCGACGCGGCCGGCCGGCTAATCGGCGTCAACGGCCGGGCCTCGTTCGAGAAGCGGGGCCGGGTCAACGTGGGTGCCGGCTACGCGATCTCCGCCAACCAGCTGCGAAACTTCCTCGGCTCCCTGAAGGGCGGGCTGCTCGTGGACCACGCCACGCTCGGGGCCACCGTCGCCACGGCCGTGGACGGCCGCGTGGTGGTGTCCGACATCCTCGACAGTTCCGACGCCTGGCGGCGCGGCCTGCGGTTTGACGACGAGATCGTGTCGCTCGCCGGCCGCCCCGTGCGCACGGTCAACGCCTTCAAGAACATCCTCGGCACACTGCCAGCGGGCTGGCAGGTGCCGCTGGTCTACCGTCGCGACGGCCGCCGGGAGGAAATGCTCGTGCGGCTCGCCGGCGTGCACTCCCCGGCGGAGCTGGCGCGGATCGTGGCCGGTGGCGACGGCCCGCCGACGGAGCCCGCCCCGCCGCCCGACGGACAGCCGGGCAGGAAGGCCGCCCCGCGGCGGCAGCCGGAGCCGCAGCTCCCTGACGCGATCCGCGGCCTCTACGAGGACCGCCCTGGTTTCGCCAACTACCACTTCAATCTCGTGGAGCGCGACCGGGTGGCCAAGGCGCTGGCGACGGGCGGCGGGGCGGGGCGGCGGGGGGAATGGGTGCTCACTGGCACGCTCGCCGCGGGCGGGGAGTTTCGCATCGAACTCTCCGACTCGGTCGCCACGATCGACCTCCCCACCGGCACCTCCACGCTCGACGTCACCGGCGAGCTCGACGCGAGCCCGGAACCGCCAGGCAGCGGCGGCATGCTCGCGGCCCTCGTGCTCTGGCGGCGACTGGCCACCGAGGGGCCGGCGGCGGTGGGCCGCACGATCTACCGGGGCACGGCGCCGCGGAATCCCCGGGCCATCGACCCGTCCGGCGGCGACCTCGTGGACGTGCTCGAGACGGCGGTGGCCGGTGTGGAGGCGCGGTTCGCCGTCGATCCTGAGGGCGGGGTCGTGGGCATCGATCTCTGGACCGCGCCCGATCAGGATCCCTGCGAGATCCGCTTCACGGGCCAACGCGACGACGACCCGTCGCTGCCCGCCCGGATGGTCGTGCAGCGGGGGCCGGAGGCGTTCGGCACGTTCGTCGTCGAGCAGGCGGAGCGGATGGGAGGTGACCGATGAGCCGGAGCGCCGCCGCCTGGTCCATGGTCCTGCTTCCATGCCTCGCCGTCGCAGCGGCTGCGGCCGACGAGCCCGCGCCGCAGTCGGTGATCGCAGGGGCGGCCCGGAAGGTGGTCAAGCTCTACGGCGCCGGCGGGCTGCGCGGCCTCGAGGCCTATCAGTCGGGGATCCTCACGTCGCCCGACGGGCGGATCCTCACGGTCGCCAGCACCGTGCTCGACTCCGAGCAGCTCGACTGCGTGCTCGACGACGGCCGCCGCTTCGATGCCAGGCTGGTCGGCATCGACCCGCGGCGGGAGCTGGCCGTGCTCCAGATCGAGGCCGAAGACCTGCCCTGCTTCACGCCCGAGGACAGCCCACCGCCGGTGCCGCCCGGCACGCGGGTGGTCGCGCTCTCGAACATGTTCGGCGTGGCCTCGGGAGACGAGCGGGTGACGGCCCAGCGGGGCGTGGTCGCGGCGGTGGTGCCGCTCGATGCCCGGCGCGGTGCGGCTGAGGCGCCGTTTCGCGGCGCGGTCTACGTGCTCGACTGCACGACCAACAATCCCGGCAGCGCGGGCGGCGCCCTGGTCGACGCCCGGGGTCGGCTGGTGGGGATGCTCGGCAAGGAACTCCGAAGCACGGCCGCGGGCATCTGGCTCAACTACGCGCTGCCCTCCGCCGAACTGGCCGTTGGGAGCGCCGCCATCCTCACCGGCGACGTGGCCGCGGCGCCGACCGAGGAGGTCGCTCCCTTCGATCCGCGGCTCCTGGGGGCGATCTTGGTGCCCGATCTCCTGGACCGCACGCCGCCTTTCGTGGAGAGTGTCGATCCAGGCTCGGCCGTGGCCCGCGCCGGCCTCGCGGCCGACGACCTCGTGATCGCCGTGGGAGACCGCACGGTGACGACCCGCGCGGGCGTCGAGCGGGCGCTCGGCGGCCTGGCGGAGGGCGACCCCGTCAAGCTCACCGTGATCCGCCGCGGTGCGCTGGTGGACCTCGATCTCGGCCCGCGGCCGCGGGGGGCGAGACGATGATGCCGCATCTTGCCGTCGCCGTGATCGCCACCTTGACGGCCATGAGCGCCGCCCGCGGGGCGGAGCCCACGCTCACCGAGGAAGCGGCCTTCCGCGCGGCGGTCGATCGTGTTGCCGGTGGCGTGCTGAGGATCGCTCCGCTCGCGCTCACGGCGACGGAGGGGGGCGCCGAGGCGGCGGCCGGCCGCGGCCCCGCGACGGGGTTCGCCATCGCCAAGGGGCTCGTCATCACGACGGCCTTCGCCGTGCCCGACGACGTCGATTCGGCCGTGATCGTGCTCCCGGACGGCGGACGGCGGGCGGCGCCGGTGCGGGCCCGCGACGCCTCCCGCGGGCTCGTGCTCCTGGCGGTCGATGACCTGCCCGACGTGCCTGCGGCCGAACCGGTGCCCCGCGCCGACCTGCGACCGGGCCAGTGGGCGATCGCGGTAGGCCGGGCCTGGGATACCGCGGCCCCCAGCGTGGCCGTGGGCATCGTCTCGGCCACCGACCGGGTCTGGGGCAAGGCGGTGCAGACCGACGCGGCCGTCTCGCCGATGAACTACGGCGGTCCGCTCGTCGATATCGCCGGCCGCGTGATCGGCATCCTCACGCCGCTGCCGGCCGACACCGCGGGCATGAAGGCGGGGACCGAACTCTACGACGCCGGGATCGGCTTCGCCGTGCCGCTGGAGGACGTGCTGGCGGTCCTGCCGCGGCTCGAACGGGGAGAGTCGGTGGCGGCCGGCGTGCTCGGCATCGGCTATCGGTCACGGGACGCGATCAACGGCGAGCCGGTGATCGCCTCGGTGCGGCAGGGCTCCCCGGCGGCCCAGGCGGGCCTGCGGCCCGGCGACCGGATCGTGCGGATCGGCGATCGGACGGTGCGGCGGATCGCCGATGCCCGCCACGCGATCGCGCCCCGCTACGCGGGCGACACGATCGCCCTGACGGTCGAGCGGGGCGACGGGAAGGATCGGCAGACGATCGAAGCACAGGCGACGCTCGTCGCGGAACTGCCGGCATGGCGGCAGGCCACGCTCGGCGTGATCGTCGCAGCCCCGAAATCAGACGACCTGGCCGACGCGGCTGCACCGCCGGCCGACAAGGCCGAGCAGCCCGCCGGGGATCACGCCGACGGCGAGGGCCTGCGGGTGTCCTGGCTGCTCCCCGCCGGACCGGCTGGCAAGGCGGGGCTGAAGCCCGGCGACCGGCTGACCATGATCAAGGCGGGGGACACGGAGACCCGGCTCGACGGTCGCGAGGCCCTGGCCGGCGCCCTGGCCGGCATCGAGCCGGGCGACTCGGTCACCATCAGCTTCATGCGAGACGGCGCGGAGGCGAGCGTGACGATCGCCACGACCGCGCCTGGCGGGGATGTCCCGGCCCAGAGCCCGCCGCCACCAGCCTCGCTCGCCGATCCACTCGCCGGGCCGGTGGACGCCGTCGACGTGACACGGCTCGAGGCAGCCGAAGTGGCGGATCCGCCGCTGGCGGTGATCCCCCGCTGCGCGGGGCCGATCGGTGTGCTCGTCTGGTGCGGGCCACCGCGGGGCACGGTGGCCGAGGCCGAGGCGGCGGCCTGGAAGGCGGCCTCGGCCAGGCACGGCATCGCCGTGATCCTCCCGGGCTCGGGCGAGGCCGACGCCTGGAGCCAAGGCGACATCGCCACCGTGACGCGGGCGCTCGCCTCGCTGCACGCGAGAAAGCCGCTCGACCCGACGCGGATCGCGGTCGCGGGCCATGGGGCCGGGGCGGCCTTCGTCTGGCTGGTGGCCGAGCGGCTCGGCAGTGGCGTCGGCGGCGTGGCCCTGGTCGATGCCGGCCTGCCGCGGCGGGCGACCGTCACACCGGCCTCGCCCGGCGGCTCGCAGTGGATCCTGCTCGGCCCGGGCCGTGACCAGACGATGCGGCAACGGGTGGAGGCCGACCGCACGCGGCTCGTCCAAGCGGGCCACTCCGTCGGACTGTTGCCGGCTGCCTCCGCTCCGGACGAAGCCCCGCCCCCGGCCGAGCTGCTCTGCCGCTGGGCGGCGCTGCTCGGGCTGCTGTGATACCGCGGATCGTGTTCGCCGACGCCGAGCTCGTCGTCGTGGACAAGCCGACGGGGATCCCGAGCGTGCCGGCGCGGACGCCGCTCGACCCGCCAGCCGTGGCCGAGCGGCTGATGGGCGAGTTCGGGCCGCTCGAGGCAACGCACCGGCTCGACCGCGACACCTCCGGCCTGCTCGTGCTGGCCCGGACCCGCGCCGCCCGGGCCGCGCTCGGCCGTGCCTTCGAGCAGGGCGAGGTCAGGAAGCGGTATCTCGCCGTGGTCGTCGGCCGGCCGCCCGAGGGCCAGGGCGAACTCCACCTGCCGCTCGCCGCTGATCCCGACCGCGCGCCGCGGCAGCGGGTCGATCTCGTGCTCGGGAAGCGCGCCGCGACCCGCTGGCGATTGCTCGCCGAAGCGAGCGACCAGAGCGACGCGACGAGCCTCCTGGCCGTCGAGCCGCTCACCGGCCGCTCCCACCAAATCCGCGTCCATCTCGCCTGGCTCGGCTGCCCGATCGTGGGCGACCGGCTGTACGGCGCGTCGGGCGGCACGAATGCCGGCGTTCCCGCCGAGCCACCGCTGGCCCTGCACGCGGCGGGCCTCGAACTTCCGCACCCCAGCACCGGGAAGCGGCTCGTGTTCGCCGCACCGCCGCCACCCGCGCCGCCCTGGGATCGCTTCCCCGCCGCGCTCACGACGGCGTCGGCTGCAAGGCCGAGCGGCTCACCTTCTGCCAGGAGCGGGAGAACCGCCCCAGATCGTTGACCCGGCTGCGATCGCAAAAGGCCGGCCACTCGTGCACGCCGACCGGCAGCGTGCGGGTGATGACGGCGGCGGCCGCGCGGACGCGAGGGCAGGGGGTGTCGGCCACGGCGATCCCGTCGCAGCCGAGCGCCTCGGCCCGCGCCGGCAGGATCGCCCGTGGATCACCGACGTGGATCTCGACCCCCGGCACGTCCGCCAGACACTCCCACAGGAAGGCCAGCCGCTTGAGCGCGGGCCTCTCCGCGGCGAGCCAGTCGGCATCGACCACGAAGATCCGCGGCGCGACGGGATGCGCGGTCAACGCCGGCCCGATCACCGACGCGGAGTCGAGCGTGAGCCAGACGAGCGGCCGCGTTGGCGCCGGCCGCCCGGGCGTTGGCCGATCGCCGCCGGGCCGCCACGCCGGTGCCGG
>JBJTPO010000755.1:0-2536 GCA_046075145.1 Planctomycetota bacterium | reverse complement strand
CGCGGGCGATGCCGAGCTCTCAGCCCGGGCAGCCCGGCTCCCCATCACCGTGCTGAGGCCGGGCATCGTGTTCGGGCCCCACGACACGAAGGTCACGCAGATCTTCCAGATGATCGCCACGCTCCGGCTTCACCTCCTGATGGGCTTTCGCGATCCGCCGCTGTCGCTCATCCACGTCGCCGATCTCGTGACGCTCGCCCTCGCCGCGGCCGACCGTGGCCGCCGGCTCGACGGTGGTACGAACGGCACCGGCATCTACCACGCCTGCGACGATCGCGAGTTCCCCACCCATGCCGAACTCGGCCGGCGGATGGCCCGGGCGCTCGGTACATTCGCGATCGTGCTGCCACTGCCGCTCACGGTGGCGGTGCCCACGGCCTTCACGATCGAGACCTATTGGAACCTCCGCGGGCAGGCGAGCATCGTCTCGACCGACAAGATTCGCGAGGCGGTCGCCCCCTCCTGGGCCGCATCGGCCGCCCGGGCCCGCCGCGACCTCGGCTTCGCTCCGGCGGCCAGCCTCGACGAACGGCTGGGCGAAACCGCCCGCTGGCTGAGGAAACACGGCCGGCTTTGAGCTTTCCACCCTCGCCCGCCGGCTCGAGCTCGCCGCGGACGCCGCTCTTCGGGCACTGGCAGGCGGCCCCGCCGGCCCGATACGATTTCGTCTCCGCGCGTTCACCGGCCGAGCCCATTCCCTGAACCATACAGGAGTCCTTCATGAGCGATGCCCCCTCCCGCCCGCTGATCTCCCGCCGCACGTTCGCGAGCGGAGTGGCTGCCCTCGCCACGGCGGCGGCCGCACGGCCCGCCGCCGCCCGGGTCCGCCGGTTGGCCGACGAGGTGATCGTGGGCGAGGGCCAGCACCGGTTTCGCGTGAAGCATGACTTCCCGCAGCTCCCCGACCGGTTCACCTGGCAGACCACCCATGGCGTGGCCCTCGATGCGGCCGGCAACCTGTACGTGATCCACGAGGGGCGAAAGCCGCAGAAGGATCACCCCTCCATCTTCGTGTTCGACCCGACAGGCACGTTCATCCGGGCTTTCGGCAGCGAGTTTCAGGGGGGCGGTCACGGCATCGAGGTGCGCCGCGAGGGGGGCGAGGAGTTCCTCTACGTCTGCGCCTACCAGCAGGCCAAGTGCTTCGCCAAACTCACGCTCGACGGCGAGACGGTCTGGTATCGCAAGGCGCCGATGGAGTCGGGGGCCTATGCCCCCGGCGAAGACACGTCCACGACGCCGAGCTGGAACCGCCAGGGTTTCCTCCCCACGAACATCGCCTTCCTCGATGACGACACCACGAAGGCTCCCGAGTTTTTCCTGGCCGACGGCTACGGCTCGTTCAAGATCCACCGCTACGGCGCCGACGCGAAGTGGCAGTCGTGCTTCGGTGGCGCGGGCAATGGGGCGGGAACGTTCGACACAGCGCATGGCCTGTGGGTGGACCGGCGGCCCGGACGCGAGCCGGCGATCGTGGTCACCGACCGGGCCCACAACACGCTGCAGCTGTTCGGCCTCGACGGCACCTACCGGGAGACGATCCCCGGCTTCGGCCTGCCGGCCAACATCGACACCTGGCAAAGCCTGATGCTGGTGCCGGAACTCAAGGCCTGCGTGACGATCCTCGACGACGACAACAAGGTGGTGGCCCGACTGGGGCGGGCGGTCGAGCGGCTCGACGAGATCGCGAACCTGCGCGACCAGCCCGACAAGTGGCTCCCGGGTCAGTTCGTGCATCCGCACGACGCCTGCTTCGCCCCCAACGGCGACATCTTCGTGGCCGAGTGGGTGGGCACCGGCCGAATCACGAAGCTCGAGCGGATCGCGTCATAGTGGCGGCGGGTTTCCAACCCGCCAAAAAGCGGGCCACCCAGACTCCACGGGTTATAAACCCGTGGTGATCTCATGGACAGCGACCAGCCCGTGACCGCCACGCCCGCCTCCCGCCGCCGCTTCTGGGCCGATCGCTCCGCGGCCTGGCTGTTTCGCATCGCGATCGTTTCACTCGCGGCGTTCGCGGCGGCGGTCCCCTGGATCGCCCTGACGGCCGCCTCCGTGCTCGGCCTCGACTCCACGACGCCGATCGAATGGGTGCCGGCGTCCTACCCGGCCCGGGTGGCCTACCGCGAGTTCACCGCGGAGTTCGAGAGCGGCGACGTGGTCGTGGCCTCGTGGCCCGACTGCACCATCGACGCCCCTTCGATCAACCGCGTGATCGAACTGGCCACCGGCACGATTGCCCCGCGTGACGCCGCGGGCAAGCCGTGGTTCGACGGCGTCGCCTCCGGCCGACAGGCGGTCGAGCGGCTCACGGCCCCGCCCTTGTCACTCGATCGGCAGACCGCCCTCGAGCGGCTCCGGGGCGTGCTCGTGGGGCCGGATGACGAGCGGACCTGCGTGATCTTCGGGTTCACCCCGGCCGGCCGGGCCGCCCGGAGGCAGGCAGTGCGGTGGATTCGCGACGCAGTCCGGGACACCGCCGGGGTGGCGGCTGCCGACCTCCGCATGGCCGGGCCGGTCGTCGACGACGTGGCGG
>JBJTPO010000754.1:0-2246 GCA_046075145.1 Planctomycetota bacterium | reverse complement strand
TGGCCCCCGAGTTCACGATCTGTCTGAGTCTGGTGCTTGTCTTGAAATGGAAGACGTTCTCGGGTGGATCGGGGCTGGGAGGTGGCTGGCTGGACTCTGAAATGGGGATGAGCGTGATGTGGATGTGCATAGGCGTGGGGCGTTGGTGGTGCGGGTGTGGGTGGATTCGTCGGCGCATAAGGGGAGCGCAGACGAGGAGTAAGAACCCAGCCGCCCGAGAGGTCAGCGGCTACGGGAGCGCGAGCGCGGGTGCCTGATGGCGACTTCTGCGCTCACTGAATATGCCCGGGAAATGGCGGGGATTGTGGTTGGACCGGCGCGACGAAGCAGCCGGCTACACTCGGGAACCATGCCACTGGCCGGCGACGAATTCCTGCGACTCGAAAGCCTGATCTACCGGCCTTTCTCGACCCGCCCGGACTGGCTCGAGGCGTGGCGGAACGAGGCCAACTACCTGCTCTACCTCGCACGCCGGGCCAGTGATGACGACGACCTCGAACTCCTCGAAGAACTGGAGGAGCAGGCTCGGGATATGGCGGACATGGTCGAGGCGCGGTGGCAGAGAGACGGGCTTTGAGGCCGAGATCAGCGGCCGCGCCGGCTGCCCGAAACCGCCCTGATCGCAGTCGGCCGGGATCACAGACTGGCGGCCCCGGAGCCGCTTGAGGCGCTTTTGCGGGCGGTGGAGGGGTAAGGCTGACACTGACACGAACGAGGCTGTCATGAGTGAGATTCAGCGATACGGCGACTCGAATCGCTGGGCGGACGTCGTGGTGCATCGTGGCGTCGCGTATTGGGTCGAGGTCGCCGAGGACATGTCGCTCGATGCCCGCGGCCAGATCGCACAGGTGCTCGCCCAGCTCGACACGACGCTGGAGACGATCAGGAGCGACCGGACGGGGCTTCTGCAGGTGCTCGTCTATATCGCGGAAGACACAGACGGCGCGATCCTCAACGAACTCTGGGATGCGTGGGTTTCTGCCGGGGATCCTCCTGTTCGGGCGATGGTGCAGGTCGGCCTCGGGAAGACCTGCAAGGTCGAGATGGTCGTGACGGCGGCGGTTCCAGATGCGTGAGCCGGACTACTTTTCAGCCCGGAGCACACCCACCGGCTCGACCTTGCTGGTGGACAGAGGGTCGTCCGACAGGGCATCGGCGTCATAAAGCCGAATGGCCCGCCCCACCACTGTCTCGGGGGCGACCGTGCGGCAGTTCAGTTTCGCAATCGCTCGGACGTATGTGGTTTTGATGTTTAAACCCTCGCCATCGCTTGAACCCGTCGCCACGTAGACACTTGCCCGAGGTGCAAGTTCTCATGGGCGGCCATCACTGGCTGCAGGGCCATGCCGTCGTCGGGAATGTCGGCCACGAGGCGTTTTGCGTAGCCGAGATTCAGGGACCACGTGTGAAGTAGAGGGCCGGTCATGCTGTTCTCCGGAAGTGAAATGCTCGCGTCGTTCTACCAGCGTTCAGAATAAGTAGCCGCGGATGGGTCTTGGGCGGCCGGATGCGATGAGCCGCTCCTTCTGGGCCCGACGCAGCCGCTTGATCGCTGCCTCCCGTTTCAGGGCCGCGGATTTGGAGGGCTGCTGTTCTGTGTAGGCCAGCGTCACGGGGAGTCGGCTGCGGGTGTATCGGGAGGCTTTTCCTGCCGCGTGGGCCTTGAGCCGCCTGTCGAGGTCATTCGTGATGCCCGTGTAGAGCGAGCCATCACGACATCGCAGCAGATAGACGAGCCAGCGGGAGCGAGAGGGGCGGCGGGGCAGGGGAGGGGTGCAGCGTTGGCGCGTGGTCCACATGCACGAGCCTCACGGAAAATCACTCGCCCCGGCCACGTCGAATGATCGCGGGGATCGCGGCCTTCGTTGCGGAGGCTAAAGATGGTGTCCCGGCCGGGAGGCCGGCAGCAAGTCACATCCAAGGACCGGCGAATGGGGCCGTTGCATGTTCTCGCTACGATGATCTCGCTGCCCGGTTGCGTCACGAGAACCCACCTGTTCTTCGCTTCACTTTGACGCCAATCAGCGCCGCCCTCGTTGCCGCGGGACTTTACGGAGACGGGTTTGCCGCCGAGCCCGTTCCAGTCGAGCCGGTCACCGTCGAACTGTGGCCGAATGGCACGCCCATGACATGCGGCCTAAGTCCCCGAGGAAGGTTTCTGCTGATGGCCGTGGCCGAGGCGATCGCGGGGCGGCGACGGCACGTCGCAACTGACACCGCGCACCACCGACGCAGTCGGCCCGAGC
>JBJTPO010000753.1:0-3079 GCA_046075145.1 Planctomycetota bacterium | reverse complement strand
CTCCTCGAGGACGATCCGGGTTCGCTCCAGCACCCGGCGCCGCTCCTGCTGCTCACCCACGAGCTGCTCGACCGCTGCGAGCTCGGCCTGGAGCGCCTCGTTGCCGCGATCGGCCGCGGCGGCATCGAGCCGCTTGGCGGTGGCCGCCCGGCGGTCGCGGGCCTCGGCCAGCGCCCCGCGATGGCGGGCCGTCCGCTCGCAGGCCTCCGCCAGCCGGCCCTCGAGCGGTACCGCGCCGGCGTCGGCCAGCCACTGTTCGAACTCCGGAGGCTCCGTCGTGCGGCGGCGGGCTTCTTGCCAGTCGCGGTCGGCCGCCTCGGCGTCCAGTCGAAGCTGCTCGTATTCGGGGCGGCGGTCGACCTTGGCCAGGAAGGCCGCCTCGTCGGCCACGCTCCAGCGGGCGTAAAACTCCCGCACGGCCCGCTCGGCCACCTTCACCTGCCGCAGCGCCTGGCGATGGCGGCGGCGGGCGTTTTCCAGCCGACGGGTGAGCGAGGCCCGCCGCCGGATGATCGCCCGGTCGGCGTCAAGCCGTTCCTTGAGCAGCCGGAGGTGCTCCAGCGGCGTCGACTCGGGCACGAGCTCGCACTCCACGAGCAGTTCGTCGATCCGGCGACCGGATGCGGCCAGCTCCTCCCGCTTGTGGCGGGCCTCCTCGGAGAGCCGGCGACGGTCGTCGTCGAGCGTCAGGAGCGTGTGGCGGTGGGCCGCGATCTGTCGCACCTCGCGCGGGGAGAGGTTGGTGGGCAGGCCACGATGCTCGAGCGCCTTCCGCCACCGGGCCCGGGCGGCGGCCCGCTCCTCGGTGGCCTGCTTGACGGCGGCCTCGGCGACGGCGACCCGGTCGGCCAGCAGGTGCACCGAGCCCTCGCGGCCGGCAAGTTCCTCGAGCCGATCGAGCTCGGCCTGGGCCGCGGCCAGCCGACGATCCAGTCCGAGGGCGGCCTCGGCGCCGATCCGGCCGTCGAGCAGGCCGCACTGTTCGGCGAGTTCCTCCCGCTGACCCTTGACCATCTCCAACTGCCGCCGCGCCGCCTCGAGGCGCGTCGAGGCATTGCGGTCGAGCGACCAGGTGGTCACCGAGGCCACGCCGGCGCCCAACGCCCCGAGTGCCGCCATCGCGTAGGCGAGCGAGCCGGTCACCTCGCGGGGCAGAAGCGAGCCCGAGAGCAGCATCCCGGTGCCGATCACGAACAGCCCGCCGAGCGCCACGAGCAATGGGATCGGGATCAGTTGGGCGTCGAGCCCCTCGGCCAGGTCGGTGCCCAGCCGCTCGATGGTGCGGTCGAGTTCGGCGAGCTGGTCGCCGGCCGTGGTCCGCTTGCGGAGCGCCGCCAGTTTCTCGGCCGCCTGGTCGATCGCGGCCTGGACGGTCGCGCCACCGAGGCCGCGCTCGGCCCCGCTGACCGTGCCGCGGGTGGTGCCCAGCGACCGCTTGGCCTCGGCGAGTTCCTTCTTGGCGGCGGCCAGGTCGCGGGAGGCGCGGCTGCAGGCACGGGCGCGACTGCGGAGCGGACTAAACGACAGCGCGAAGCCCTCGGGGAGGAGCACCTCCGGCAGCGTGTCCACGTCGATGTCGGCCGAGAGCGTCACCGGCACGATCCGCGACAGGCCGGCGATGCCCACCTGCTCGCCGAACCGGCGGGCGGCGAGCCGGGCGTGGCTCTCGGCCCGGGCCACGTCGGCCGCCAGCCGCTCGAGCCGCGGCTCCTCGTCGGCGAGCGCGGCGATCGCCCCCCGCTTCGACCACACCACCGACTCCGACGGCAGGTCGCGGAGTTGGCGGGCATACTTGGCGCGGAACTTCTTGCGGCCCTTCGCCAGCCGCTCCGCCTTGCGAAGCGTGCGTGCCGCTGCCCGCCAGGCGTCGCGGTCGGCGTGCACGAGCGGAACGCTCTCGAGCGCCGCCAGCCGCTCGGCGGTGCGTTTCCAGGCGCGATACAACGGCTCGATCACGAGCACGCCGCGGACCACGCCCTCGACCTTTTCGGCCCGCTCGATCCGGCCGAGCAGCCCGGCGATCTCGGCGTCGAGATGGGCCAGCTCGCTCCACAAGCCGCCGGCGACGAGCGCCGGCGCGGCCGAGCCGGCGAGCCGCTCGAGCAGCGTGGCGCGGCGGGCCTTGAGGGCCGTCAGCGGCGAGACGTCGGGGTCGGTCGAATCGAGCCGCCCGATCGCCGTCTTGAGGTGGGTGAGCACGCGGGCCACGTGCGAGCGGTCGAGGCCGCTGGCCAGTTCGTAGAGACGGCTGCCGCAGCCCTCCGGCTCGAGCGTCCGCAGTTCGTGGAGCTCGTCGAGCCCGAAGGCCATCACATTGGTGAAGGTCGTCTCGTCGATGCCGCCGACCACATCCTGGAGGTAGTAGCGATGCCGTGGGCCGGTCGCGTCGCCATGCCGGGGGTCGACGTCGTCGATCGCGATCAGGTCCCCCTCGTCACCGCCGAGGCCGATCACGTCGTCGGCGTAGGCCTCCTGGGAAAGCCCGGCAAGATGATGCCCCTCGTGCCGCCGCTCGATCGCCAAGAGCGTGCGCTCCGGCGGCACGCGGACGAACAACCGCCCGGCGCAGGTCAGCCGCGGATCGAGCACGCCCCGACGAAAGCTCCCCTCGAAGCCGAAGAAGATCGCCCGCACGAACTCCAGCAGCGTCGTCTTGCCCGTCTCATTGGTGCCGTGGAGCACCTGCACGCCGGGGCCGAGCCGATCGACCACGACCCGGTCGAGGGCCCCGAACTTTTCCACGTCGATGCGTTCGATGAACATGCGGCTCAGCCTCCGGGCGGCGCGACACGGGGTTTGGGATCGCGATTCACGTGGACTCGATCAGCTCCAGGGCGACCCAGCCGGCCTGGCGGGCTGCCGCGATGGGCAGCGGCGCCGAGGAGGGCGGCGAGCGGCGAGGGTCGTGCTCGATCGACTCGACGATGTCGGCCAGCGCCGAGGTGAACGACGTGGTCGTGCCCGGCTTGCCGCCGGAGCGGGCATGGCCCAGCGGAGCCAGCGACTCCGCCGGGTCGGCCACGAGCTCCACCGGCCAGGCGCGGAAGGCCTTGGGGTCGAACAGTTCGCGGAGCCGGGC
>JBJTPO010000752.1:0-1877 GCA_046075145.1 Planctomycetota bacterium | reverse complement strand
GCCGCTCGCCTCCGGTGAGGTAGCCACCGCCGGCGCCGAGCGCCTTGCTGATCGTGCCCATCCAGAGGTCGCCCTCGGCCGGATCGACGCCGAAGAACTCGCAGATCCCGCGGCCGCCCGGACCCATCGTGCCGAGCGAGTGGGCCTCGTCGACGTAGAGCAGCGCGTCGTGCCGCTGCTTGACCTCGATGAACCGCGGCAGGTCGGGGTAGTCGCCGTCCATGCTGTAGACGCCCTCGATCGCCACCACGACCCGGCGGTACTTGCCGCGCAGGTCGCGGAGCAGCCCGTCGAGCTGCTCGTGATCGTTGTGGCGGAAGCTGCGACACGCCGCCTGCGAGGCGGCGGCGCCGCGGGCGATGCTGTTGTGGGAGAGTTCATCGTAGAGGATCAGGTCGCCCGCGCCGAAGAGATGGGCGAACACCGAGGCGTTGGTGCCGTAGCCACAGGGGAAGACGGTGGCCCGCTCGGTGCCGATGAACTCGGCCAGTTCAAGATCGAGCGCATCGTGGAGGGTCGTGTTGCCCCCCACCATCCGGCTGGCCGAGCCGCTCGTGCCGAAGCGGTCGATCGCCTCCTTGGCCGCCCGGGTCACATCCGGGTGGCCGGCCAGGCCAAGGTAGTCGAAGCTGGTGAAGGTGAGCACCTCGCGGCCGGCGATCCGGGCCCTGCGGCCGGAAACCGCCTCGTTGGCCAGCCTGAAGGGATTGTCGAGCCCCGCCTCCCGCAGGCCGGCCAGCCGGTCCTCGAGTGCCTTCACCTCCGGGAAGATCTCGGATTCCGCAGGCGGGTCGGCCGGGGTTGCACCGGAGGCGGGCTTCACGGCCACGGACGGCTCCATCCGGTCAGCCGCGTCGAACATCCGCTCCGCGACGCAGTCCACGAGGTCGCCGCAGGTCCGCACGTTGGCCAGCCACTGCTCGTGAAACCGCATCACGTAGCGGCCCTCGATCCGGGCCAGCGCGTCGGCCAGTCGCCCCTCGTCGATGCCGGCGGCGGCCAGACTCGACCGCAGCGACAGCGGGCGACGGCTCGTGGGCGGCAACACCCGCTCGAGTTCCGCGATCACCACCCGGCTGATCACCTCGCGGGTGTGGGCGGCGGGGTGGTCGCGATCGTCGGCCACCGCGGCCGTGGAGTCGCCGCGGCCCGACGTCGAGTCTGTCATGCGAATCACCACTGGTCCGCCTCCTGCGGTGGGGCCACCGAATCCTCGGGGCGGCCTTCATGAGAACCACACGATCACGAGCCGCACTATACGGGCCGCGGGAAGTTCCGACTGCGCCCTGCGGAATGGCGTTTGTCTTGCCGCCTCAGAGCATGCCGCCGGCGCCGCCCGTTTTTCTCGGGCGCCACGTCGCGGCGCGAGACTGTGACGCCTGCGCTGAGCCGTGCGATTCTGCCGGCGGGAGCGATGGCGGTCAGTTGGCGAGCCCGTGGGCTGGCCGGCGGCGGCTGATTCACGCGTTCAGCAGCCGCCGGAGCACGAAGGGCAGGATTCCGCCGGCCCGGAACTGGTCGAGTTCCACCGGCGTGTCGATCCGCACCAGGCAGGGAATCTGCTTGACTCCGCCATCCGGTGCCGTGGCCCGGACGACCACCGTGGCCCGCGGGGCGAGCCCCTCGAACGGGATGGCGAAGGTCTCCTCGCCGGTGAGGCCGAGCGCCTGCCAGGAGTCGGGGAGAACCAGCGGCAAGACGCCCATCCCCACGAGGTTCGAGCGATGGATCCGCTCGAAGCTCGCGGCCAGCACCGCCCGCACGCCGAGCAGCATCGTGCCCTTCGCGGCCCAGTCGCGGCTCGAGCCCGTGCCGTATTCCGTGCCGGCGAGCACCACGAGCGGCGTGCCCCGCTCGCGATACTTCACCGCGGCGTC
>JBJTPO010000751.1:0-1739 GCA_046075145.1 Planctomycetota bacterium | reverse complement strand
GGGGATCGCCAGGCCGCCGAAGTGGTAGATGACGATCTGCGAACCCTGGCCGAAGACGCGGTAGGCCAGCGCGTGGCCCAGTTCGTGGACCAGGATCGAGACGAGCACGGCGACCGCCCAGAGGATCAGGTAGCCGAGCAGGGCCCGCTGGTCGCCCCCGGCGAACGATTGACAGATGCCCCAGCCGAGCAGCGTCGCACCGAGCCAGAACCAGGCGGACACCCGAACGGGAATTCCGGCGATCGCGAAGTGCCAGTCGGCAGGCGTCGGCTGGGGCTCGGCGAGCAGCATGGCGTTAGGATACCCGATCCCCTTGACCCCCCTCGGGATCACGCCGCCTGCCGGGTCACCGCCTGCTCCAGCGCCGCGTCGCCGGCGATCGAGAGCACCGCCGCCGCCGCCCGGGCTGCCGATCCTGGATGCGCCACCCGGGCCGCCACCGCCTCGACGCGACTGCGGGCCCGCGCGAGAGCCGCGGGGTCCTCGAGCCAGTCGATCACGTGCCCGGCGGCCCGTGCGGCCGGGTCGCCCACGGCGAGATATTCGGGAAACACCGCCTCGGGGTCGGCGGGCGGCACGCCCCAGGGCGGCAGGAGCGTCGGCTGCACCGGGCCGATCGGCTCACGGGACGCCAGCAGGTTGACCAGCGTGATGAATCGCGCGTGGCGGAAGAAGCTCTGCACCACGTAGGCGAAGCGGCCGATCCGGTAGACGATCACGGTCGGCACACGGGCGGCGAGCAGCTCGAGGGAGACCGAGCCGCTGACGGCGATCGCGGTCGTGGCCGTCGCGATCACTTCCTGGGCCCGGCCCGCCGAGACATCGATGCCGAGTTTTCGGAGTTCGGTGCTGCCGGCGATCGCCTCGCGAGCCCGGGCCGCATGCCGCTCGTGGAGCGCGGCGAGCGAGAACCGCGCCTCCGGCACCTGCCGGCGGATGGCCACGGCGGCGGCAAGGATGCTCGCCAGGTTGGCGTCCAGTTCCTGACCACGGGAGCCCGGCAGGAGGAGCACGTGCGGCCAGCCGCCGCGCGCCGGCCCGAGCACACCGGGGTGAGGCTGCCCCTCGCATTCGTCGAAAAAGGGATGGCCCACCAGCGTGCTTGTGATCCCCCGGGCCTGGAACCAATCGTGCTCGAAGGGGAGCGCTGAGAGCACGTGATCCACCAGCCGGCGCATCTTGGCCGCCCGCCAGCTGGCCCAGGCCCAAATCTGGGGCGGGCAGTAGAAGACCACCGGGATCCCGTGCCGCTTGGCCCGCCAGGCGAGCCACCAGTGGAAGCCGGGGAAGTCCACGAGCACGCAGACGTCGGGCCGCTCGTCGAGGAAGCTCCGCTCGGCCCGCCGCGCGAGGTCGACGAACCGGTGGATCGACACGAGCACCCGCAGAAACCACATCACGGCCAGCCGGGTCAGGTCGGCCACCAGCCGGCAGCCGGCCGCTTCCAGGCACGGGCCGCCGAGCCCGACACACTCGACGTCGGGCCGCCGCGCGCGGAGTTCGCGCACGAGCAGCGCCGCATGGTGATCGCCCGAAGGCTCGCCGGCCGAGAGGAAGACGCGCATAAAAAATCCGCCCGGACGGGTTTCGTCCGGGCGGAGTATTTCACGTTGGGCGGCGGCGCCCTAGGCCAGTTCCGGCCGGGATCGAGGGCCTACTGGGCCAGGGCGAAGCCCTTGCCCGAACCGAACACGAGATTAACCTGCTCGTCGGCCGCGGCCTTGGCGACCTTGCCCTTG
>JBJTPO010000750.1:0-3340 GCA_046075145.1 Planctomycetota bacterium | reverse complement strand
GTGCGGCTTGCGCGAATCGGGTTTTTTGATTCGAGCCATGTGTCGAACTAGCCTTCAGGGAGTGTGTTCACCTCCCGGGAGAGACTGTGATGCTCCGACACGTGCCGTCCCTGCTCGTCGTGTGCTTGTGCCTGCTGGCCGCAGGCCCGGCTGTTGGCCAGTTGACGCCCTACAACCCGTATGCCGACAGCCAGGAGGCGCCCGCGCCGATCGCCGCTGACGGGACGATCCAGTGGGGCGTTTTCTACAAGTCGGCCACCATCCAGTCGGCCTACCAGCGGCTCTGGAACCTGGGCGCCTGCCGGGGTACCAATCGGGCGATCACCGAGCCGGTCAACCGCAATAAGGTGATCATCGACCGCCTGCCGGAGTCGGACTTCGAGGGCAGGGTGATCGCCGCCACGGGCACGCTCGCGGGCGGCTTGGTCGCCTTCGCCCAGCCGGCTGCCGGGGAGACGGGCGAGCCGATGGTGGTGCAGCTCCATCCGGCCGGAGTGACGCGACTGCGGGTGTCCGGCCGCGTGCCGGCCGCCGTGCTCAAGCCGGGACTCATCGTGCGGCTGGTGGCCGAGGTCGATGACCGCGGTCGGTCCGCCGACCCGATCACGGCCTTCGATATCGTCACGCCGCCGGCGGAATTCACGCCCGATCCGGTCAGGCCAGGCGTCCGTGGCGCGGTGGTCGCCGAGGTGAAGCGAGTTCATCAGGACATGGTCACGCTGGCGGTGCCCGTGGGTCCGGTCCGGCGTCTGACCTTGAAGGTCTCGCCGGACGCGGTGGCCACGCTCGACGCGGCGCGGCTGGATCTGGTATCCGCCGGCGACTCGATCAGCATCACCGGGCGGCTGTGGGGCGGCGACGGCGCCATGGGTGCGGGCACGATCTTCGCCTCCCACGTCACCATCACGAAGCCGCCGCTGCCCGGCGAGGTGGCCGTTCCTGCCGCCGCCGCCGTCGCCGGCCGGCCCTGACGCTGAACGCTGGAAAAGGCCACTGCCTGACCCTACAGTGGCTGGCGGGAGCGGCGGCCGGCGAGGTCGCGGCCGCGGCCGAACCGAGGGGCGATGGGATGCGAATCCGCCACGAGCCATGAATCGGTCCAGCACCTGGGTGGTCAGCGACGTCGGACGGACGCCGGTGGCGAAGGTCGCCGCCCGAACCCTTCGCAAGCGGCTCGAGGCCGTGTGGCGCGAGCTCACGGCAGCCTGTCGTCCCCGGCACGATCCCGAGCGGGTACATCAACTCCGGGTGGCCACCCGCCGGACGCTGGCGGCGCTGATGGCGTTTCGCGGAGTCATACCCGGCAAGCAGCGGGTCTGGTTCGAGAAGCGGCTGCGGCGGATTCGGCGGGCGGCGGGGGGCACCCGCGATCTGGACGTGCTCACCGGGCGGCTGGAGCGGGAGACCCCCCGGGGGGCGGCCGCGTCGCGCAGGGACTCCAAGGCGGCGCTCGTGCGGGAGCGTCTGGTGACGATGCTCGCGAAGCGGCGGGACGTGTCCCGGCAGCCGATCCGCGTCGTCCGAGACGAGTTGCGGGCAGCGGACTGGCCGGCCCGGGTGGAGCGGCTGATCGACGCGGTGACGGCCGCCGGCATCGACGAGACCTTCGCCGGCTACGGCCGCCGCCGCTTCCGCCAGATGCTCGAACGGTTCTTCAGGCTTGCCGATCGGCGACTCGACGAGGCGGCCGAGATCCATCGCTTCCGGATCGCCGGCAAGAAACTCCGCTATGCGCTCGAAATCTTCGCGCCGGTCTTCCCTGTGGCCGAGCGGACCGCCTGCCACGAGGCCCTGGAGCGACTCCAGGAGACGCTCGGCGAGTTCACCGACCACGCCTCCGCGGCCGAACGGTTTCGTCGCTGGGCTCGCGAGAAGGGCGTGGGGCCGGATCGGAAGGCGCTGGCGGCTCTGCGGCGGATCGAGGATGATCGTGCCGAGGAGGCGCGCCGGGCTTTTGTGAAGTGGTGGAAGCCCGCCCGGCGCCGGGAGTTGCGGCGGAGTTTCGCACGCACCGTGCGATGCAAGCCGGCATGATCGAGACGATGACCACGATCCGGAGCCGGCGCGGCCGCAGACGGCGGCGATGGCTCCTGACCGTGGCCTGGGCGACGGCCTTGCCACTGGCCGCCGCGGGCGGAGGGTTCGAGCCGACCACGACTGCGGAGCCACCTTCGGGAGCGACAACGCCCCCGGGCATGGTATGGATTCCGGGGGGGGAGTTCTCCATGGGCTGCGCCGACCCGCGGCGACTGCCGTTCGGTGGCAGCGATCCCATGGCCGACGCGCGGCCCATCCATCAGGTCAAGCTCGATGGCTTCTGGATGGATGTCCACGAGGTGACCAACGATGCGTTCGCCGAGTTCGTCCAGGCCACGGGCTACGTCACCGTGGCCGAACGGCGCCCCCGGCCCGAGGACTTCCCCGGCGCGCCGCCGGAGAATCTCGTGGCGGGCTCGATCGTGTTCGCGCCACCGGCCACCGCCGTCCCGCTCCGCGACGAAACGGGCGCTGCCCATCTCCGCTGGTGGTCGTATGTGCCCGGCGCCTGCTGGAAGCATCCGATGGGGCCGGCAAGCTCGATCGTGGAGCGCGGCAGCGACCCCGTCGTGCACGTGGCCTTCGCCGACGCCGAGGCCTACGCCGCCTGGGCCGGCAAGCGGTTGCCCACCGAGGCGGAGTGGGAGTTTGCCGCCCGGGGCGGCCTGACCGGGGCGACGTATCCGTGGGGTGGCGACTTTCGCCCCGGCGGCACCTGGATGGCGAACACCTGGCAGGGCCGGTTTCCCGGGGAGAACACCGCAGCCGACGGCTTTGCCGGCCTCGCGCCGGTCGGGCGGTACCCGGCCAACCGGTACGGCCTGTTCGACATGTCGGGCAATGTTTGGGAGTGGTGCAGCGACTGGTACCGGCCTGACACCTACGCCCGCGACGCGCGGCAGGGTACGGTGGCGAATCCCCGCGGCCCGGCCGACAGCTTCGATCCCCAGGAACCGGGCCAGCCCAAGCGGGTGCAGCGGGGCGGCTCCTATCTCTGCTCCGACCAGTACTGCTCCCGCTACATCGTGGGCACGCGGGGCAAGGGTGAGATCTCGAGCGGCACCAATCACCTCGGGTTCCGGTGCGTCAAGGCGCCGTAGGGCGGGCGGTCGTGTGCGCCAACGCGGATTCGGGGCCGGCGGCGATCCTCTCCGCTGAGCGAGGGCTCAGGGTTGCCCATGCCATCTCGCCGGACGCTCCCTTTGGGCATCCTGCCCTCCGGTCGCTCGATGCTGGCCTCGCTTTCGCCATCCTGGCTTCGCTCAGCCAGCAACGCCGCTCGATGAACGCGGGCTCAGGGTTG
>JBJTPO010000749.1:0-4943 GCA_046075145.1 Planctomycetota bacterium | reverse complement strand
CCTCGGGCCCAACGGGGCGGGGAAGAGCACCACGATGAAGATCCTCACGGGCTACCTGGCCCCGTCGGAGGGCCGAGCCCTGATCGCCGGCCACGAGATGGCCACCGACCGGCTGGCCGGCGCCGAGCGGCTCGGCTACCTGCCTGAGAACGGCCCGCTCTACCCCGACATGACGCCCCGCAGCCTGCTCGAGTTCTTCGCCGACGCCCGCGGCCTCTCCGGCAGCCGAAAGCGGGAGCGGATCGAGGCGGTCGTGAAGCAGTGCGAGTTGGGGAGCGTGATCGGCAAGGCGATCGGCAAGCTCTCCAAGGGCTACCGGCAGCGGGTGGGCATGGCCCAGGTGCTGCTGCACGAACCCGACGTGTTGATCCTGGACGAGCCCACCAGCGGCCTCGACCCCAACCAGATCCGGGAGATGCGGGAGACGATCCGCCGGCTCGGCCAACACAAGACGATCCTGCTCTCCACCCACATTCTGCAGGAAGTGGAGGCGATGGCCGATCGCGTGATCCTGATCGCCGACGGCCGCCTGCGGTTCGACGGCACGCCCGCCGAGCTCCGCCGGGACGGCCGCGGCCTCGACGACCGCTTCCACGAACTCACCCGCTCGGCCTGACACCCCCCGCCCTCCGCCGCGGCGGCCGCGCCCGAGGGGCCCCGCTCCCACTGCCCAGAGGAATCGACAGCGATGAAATGGCACGTCCTCGACGCCGTCTTCAAGCGGAACTTCGTCGCCTACTTCTCGAACCCCACCGGTTACGTCTTCATCTGCGTGTTCGTGCTGCTGGGGTCGCTGGCGGCCTTCTGGCCCCCGGAGTTCTTCAACTCCAACCTGGCGAACCTCGATCAGCTGAATCGCTACCTGCCGTTCATCCTGCTGGTGTTCGTGCCGGCGATCACGATGAGCGTCTGGGCCGACGAGCGACGGCAGGGGACGGACGAGCTGCTCCTGACCCTTCCCGCGAGCGACCTGGAGGTGGTCGTGGGCAAGTATCTGGCCGCCGTGGGCATCTTCACCGCGGCCTTGATGTTTTCCTGCGTCTGCAACCTGATCATCCTGCTGCTCTGGGGCACGCCCGACTCGGGCCTGTTTCTCACCAACTACCTGGGCTACTGGTTCACCGGCCTGGCGATGCTGGCGGTGGGCATGGTGGCCAGCTTCCTGACGAGTAACCTGACCGTGGGCTTCGTGCTCGGAGTGCTGTTCAACGCGCCGCTCGCGCTCGCCGACCGGGCCGGCACGGTGATGAGCCCGGCAGCCGCCGCCTGGGTGCGGTCGTGGAGTCTGGCCGAGCATTTCGCCGACTTCGGCAGGGGCGTGGTCAGCCTGTCGTCGATCGCCTATTTCCTGGGGATCGTGGCCGTGTGCCTCTATGTGGCGATGGTCCTGATCGGCCGGCGACACTGGGCGGGGCCCCGGGGCGAAGGCGGGCTCGGGCTGCACTACCTCGCCCGCACGCTCGGGCTGCTGGCCGGGGCCGTTGGCCTGACGCTGGCCTGCCGGGCGGTGGACGTGCGGGCCGACCTCTCCGAGGGGCAGATCTCCTCGCTGGCGCCCGACACGCGGCGACTGCTGGCCTCGCTCGAGGCCGACCGCCCCGTCGACATCAAGGCCTACGTCAGCCCGGCCGTGCCCGAGGACTACGCCCAGACGCGGATCAACCTGCTCAACATGCTGCGGCAGTTCGAGCGGCTGGGCCGTGGCAAGGTCGCCGTGGAGGTGATCCCGACGGAGCCCAAGACCGAGCAGGCGGCCCTGGCGGCCCAGCAGTTCGGGATCGAGCCGGTGAGCGTGCAGGCCCGGGTGCGGGGTGCCTACCGGCAGGAGGAGATCTTCCTTGGCTGCGCCGTCACCAGCGGACTCGAGAAGGTGGTCGTACCCTTCTTCGACAAGGGCACCCCGGTGGAGTACGAGCTCGTCCGCTCGATCTGCACCGCCGCCCAGCAAAAGCGAAAGCGGCTCGGCCTGATCACGACCGACGCCGAACTGTTCGGCGGGTTCGACATGGCCAGCGGCCAGGCCCGGCCGCGGCAGCCGCTGGTGGACGAGCTCGAGAAGCAGTACGACGTCGTCCAGGTCGACGCCTCGGCCCCGATCACCGAGAGCTTCGACGTGCTGCTGGCCGTGCAGCCCTCGTCGCTGGGGCCGGAGCAGATGGTCAACTTCGTGGCCGCCGTCAAGGGCGGCCAGCCGGTCGCCATCTTCGAGGATCCGCTGCCGGTCTACATGCCGGGCGTCCCGGGCACATCGCAGCCCCGCCGCAGCCCGATGGGGCCGATGGCGATGTTCGGGCCGCAGGGGCAGCCCAAGGGCGACCTCAACCTACTCTGGGAAACCCTCGGCGTGCGGCTGGCCGCGGCTGCGGGACGGCCGGCGATGGGCCAGATGGGCTCGGCCCCGCTCATCGTCTACCAGGACTACAACCCCCATCCGCAGCTCGAGGATCTGCTCGAGCGGGAGTTCGTGTTCATCGATGCCGCTCTCCAGGGAGGCAAGCAGGGGGGCTTCGATCCGAAGTTCCCGGCCACCGCCGGGCTGCAGGAGATGATGTTCCCGTTCGTGGGCGGCCTCGAGAAGATCGACGGAGTCGATGTGAGTTTCACGCCGCTGGTGCAGACGGCGGCCGGCCTGTCAGGAACGATCCGCTTCGAGGACGTCGAGCGGGCGATGAGCGGCGGCAGCCGGCAGTCGCTGCGGCAGATGCTCGGGATCTACGAGAAGCGACAGGACGACGGGCTCGTGCTCGCGGCCCTGGTGGAGGGGCGGGCCGTCGCAGCTCCGGCCGCCACGGAAGGGGCTGACGGCCCGGCCGCCCCGACACGGCCCGTGCGCGCCGTGGTGGTGGCCGACGTCGACATGCTCTCGGGCCTGTTCTTCGGCCTCAGGACCCGCGGTGACGAGACCTTTAACCTCGACTTTGACAATGTGGAACTGGCCCTCAACCTGCTCGACACGCTCGCGGGCGACGACCGTTTCATCGAGATCCGCAAGCGGAAGCCCAAGCATCGCACGCTCGAGCGGATCGAGGACGCCGTGGCCGGCGCCCGGGCCAAGGCCGACGACCAGCGGGCCCGGTTCGTGGCCGAGTTCGACGATGCGGAGCGGGCCGCCAACGACGCGATGCAGCAGGAGGTCGGCGCCTTCGAGAAGAAGATCCAGGAGATGGAGTCTCAGGGCAACG
Organism: Planctomycetota bacterium; assembly: GCA_046075145.1. GTDB lineage: Bacteria > Planctomycetota > Planctomycetia > Pirellulales > UBA1268 > QWPN01. Next base: position 1,761 of record JBJTPO010000749.1, on the reverse strand, counting down.
CCGACCCCCAGGCGGCGATGCAGGCGATGCAGCAGCTGGCCAGCAGCCAGCGGCTGGCCCAGCGAAAGCTCGAGACCAAGATCGAGCAGCTCCGGCGGAAGCGGGATGCCGAGGTCGATAAGGTGGAGCGGGAGCTCGAGGCGGAGATCCGGCGCGAACAGGACCGGCAGAAGTGGCTGGCGGTGCTCCTGCCGCCGATTCCACCGCTGGTGGTGGCTTTCTTCGTGTTCTTCCGCCGTCGCGCGCAGGAGCGCGAGGGCGTGGCGACTTCGAGGCTCAGGTGAAGGAGGGACGGCGCATGGCGGCTGGAGTGGGAAGCGCGGAGACGACGGGCGGCGGCCTGACCGCCGCGGGCCGGCGGACGGTCACGTTCCTGGCCATGGGGCTGGGCCTGCTGGCGGCCGGGGCCTGGCTGCAGATGCGGCCGGCGCTCAAGTCGCCGGAGGTCACGGCCGAGATGACCGAGGGCAAGCCCCTGTTTCCCGAACTCACCGACGCCGCCAAGGCCGCCAGCCTGGAGATCGTCTCGTTCGACGAGGATACCGCCACGCTCGCGCCCTTCAAGGTGGTCAAGAGCGGCGGCGTGTGGGTGCTCCCCTCGCACCAGAACTATCCCGCCGACGCCAAGGACCAGCTGGCGGCCGCGGCCACCGAGCTGGTCGAGCGGCCGATCATGGACGTGATCAGCAACTCCCCCGGCGACCACTCGCTCTACGGAGTCAAGGAGCCCGATGCCGAGAAGGTGTCGGTGGGCGAGACCGGGGTCGGCCAGCTCGTCGAGATCCGCGACGCGTCGGGCAACAAGCTCGCCCGGCTGATCATCGGCAAGGAGTTCAAGCGGCCGGTCGGTGCCGACGCCGCGGGCCGCACTCTGCGATATGTCCGCAAGGCCGGACAGGATCCGGTCTACCTCGTGGAACTCGACACCGCGAAGTTCACCACGAAGTTCGACGACTGGATCGAAAAGGACCTGCTCAAGCTCTCCCCCTGGGACGTGACCCGGCTCTCGGTCGATGACTCTTCCTGGTCGGTCGCCTTCGCCCCCGACAGCCGGCCGAGCATCTCCCGCACCCGCACCAGCGAGATCGACCTGGCCTATGACGACAAGGAGGGGAAGTGGTCGCTCCTGAAGCTCATCGACTTCGGCAAGGGCAACAAGCCGGAGGAGAGGCCGCTCGCCTCCGACGAGGAGTTGGCCACCGCCAAGCTGAACGAACTAAAGAATGCCCTGGCCGACCTCGCGATCGTGGACGTGGTCCGCAAGCCGGCCGGCCTGAGCGCCGAGCTCAAGGCCGACAAGAAGTTCACCGACGACCAGCAGGCGGTGTTGTCGCTGGCCGGGCGGGGCTTCTTTCCGCTCGACTCGGGCGAGATGCTTTCGTCGAGCGGTGAGACCGTGGTCGGCATGAAGGACGGCGTCGAATATCTGCTGCGGTTCGGCAACCCCACGAGCGTGGGCGGCGAACAAGCGGGCGACCCAGCGGCCGGCCAGCAGGGCGACGGAGAGGAGGAGGGTGCGAAGGACTCCGGCGACAAGGAGGGGCGCTACCTGTTCGTGTCGGCGCGGTTCAACGAGGGCTTGCTCGCCAAACCCGAACTCCTGCCGCTGCCCGAGGCCGCCGAGACCCCGGAAGCTCGCAAGGAGCAGAAGGCTGAGGAGACAAAGCCTGCCGGCGACGGTGGGCCGGATTCGCTCGCCAAGGCCGACGAGGACGAGGCCAAGGCTCAGGCGGCCCTCGAGGAGCGGCGGCGCATCGAGCG
>JBJTPO010000748.1:0-7227 GCA_046075145.1 Planctomycetota bacterium | reverse complement strand
CCCGGAGTCGCGCCGCCCCTGTCCGCCTTCTTCGGCTACGCCTCAACAAGCGGACAGGGGCAAGCCATTGGCAGGGAAACCCTATTGATAGAAACTGGCTCCATCAGTGGGGGCAGGTCAGGCGGCGGATAAAATCCAGCGGTGTGGATGAGCGGATGGTCCGCCGCTGATCAGCTCAACCGTTCGCCTGCCATCCCGGACCTCCGTCGCCCGAATGGTTTGTCCCTCCGCCTCCGCTACCACGCTTTAGATCTGTTGCTAACCAGCCCCGGCCTGTTGTTCGTGTGATCACGAGACTCGAAAATCTGTGAACCCCGCTCTCATCTTCGTCGCTTGTGTTCACTGCCTGCTTCCCGCGTCCTTGCTTGGATAGGCACTGCGGAAGTTTCAATCCGGCCGCGCTTTTCCGCGGCAACAGATATGGCGAGCCGCAGCGATCGCGGTCGCCGCTCTGTATGCACCCGCGCTCGCCAAACAGTTGTTTGAGTGGGAAGCGTGGTTCTTTCGGGACGTCCCGTTGCAGATGGCGCAGTGGATTGAGACCGGGTTGTTCGTGATGCGTTATGCCCTAAGCTTTCTCGTGTCGTGGATCGTGTTTCGTATCTGTCTACGCGATGCCTCGGGGCTTCCCTTGTCGTGGCGTGGAAATCTGTGGCTGGCGGGGCTGTCCACCTTGCTGGTCGCTGGACTGCCGCTACTGGCGATTCTGTGTCTTGCTTTGGCCTTTTTTGCGATCAGAGGGCCGTAAACGGCGGCCCGAGCGATCGTGCCTGCGGGCGGCGAACCACGCAATGCAGCGGACTCGCGATAAAAACGGTCCTGATGGAAAGTCCAAGGTCGCGAGCCGCTGATTGCGGCCGTTCGGCCGCTACGCTGACTTCCTCGTGTGATTGTCGCCCGGTATGATGAAAGACGGTTTCTTCCAACTCCGGAGGACATCATCGATGAGCATGACCTTGTCGCAATTTGGCATCGACCGCCTCGACGCACAGCAGCGAGTGGAGTTGATCGGTCTGATCTGGGACAGCCTCCCCGACGATGCCCCATACACACCTCCCGACTGGCATATACAGGAATTGGAGCGGCGAATCGCAGCCGCCGACGCCAATCCAGGGGCGAGTGAGCCTTGGGAGACGGTGCTGGCGCGACTGTCGAGGAGTTCATGAGCTTGCCCGTCGTCCTGCGTCCGGAAGCCACAAAGGATGCGGCAGAGGCGATTGGTTACTTCGACGCACTGCGACCTGGCTTGGGGCAGGCCTTCTTGATTCAAGTTCAAGATGTCCTGCTTCGGATTTCAGGGATGCCCGAGATACATGGCATCGTCTGGCGGAACGTGCGTGCGGCGCGGCTGCGGCGGTTCACCTACGTCGTCTATTACCGTGTCCACGAAGATCGCCTTGAGGTGTTGGCCGTGGTACAGGGCAACCGTGACGCTGCTGTTTGGCAGAGCGGCGAGTGAAAGCCCAAGCAGGCCGAACCAAGCGATGCAGCGGACTCGCGATAGACTCGGGCAGTGTGGTCCGCCGAAGGTCGCGAACCGCTGATCGCAAGCGTTCCGAGCAATGCCTGCCGAGAGCGTTCTCGGCCACAGCCCTCAGGTGATCCATGCGGCCGCCGCACGTTCTGCTTCTCACTTGTGCGGTGCTGCATGCCGCTACGGGCTGCGGTGTACCCAACCTGCTGCCTGGCGGAACCACCCACCAGCGCTGCGGCCGGAAAGCAGAGGACTACTTCACCGATCCGAAGGTGGTCGCACTGTGCCGCGCTATCGAAGCCAACGACCTCGCGGAAATGGAGCGGCTCGTCCAGGCGGGCGCCGACGTCAACGCCCAGGGCAAGGACAAGATGACCCCGCTCTTGTGGGCGTTTCCGGACAACCACCTGCCGCGGTTCAAGTGGCTTCTCGAACATGGCGCCAACCCAAACGTGGTGGTCGAGGGGGAGTTCAACACCAGGCAAAGCATCAGTCGTGGAGACTCGGTGACACTCATGGTCTGCAAGACATCGCATCCGGGCTACTTCGAGGCGGTGTTTGACCATGGCGGGGACCCAAACATTCGGCACACCGGCCCGTTGGGGTTTTCTCAGACGCCGTTGTTTGCACTGATTACCCGCGGCGGTGGTAACAAGGCGGCAAAAATACGCCAGCTTATTGATTTGGGGGCCGACATGAACGCGCTTTCAAATGGAGGGACCCCCGCCATGCAGGCCGTGAGCTGGTTCGGGCAGTATGAACTCGCGCTGATGATGCTCGAGGCTGGGGCAAACTTCAGCAAGTACGACGAAAGTCAGATTCAACGACTCATTCACATCGTCGTTGACCAGCAGCGTCGCCTGAATGAACAACCGCCCGAGCAACGAGCAAAGTTTCACGAACTGGTGAGGTGGCTCGAAGACCATGGCGAGTCGTACGAAGCTGCGAAGGCGGACATCGCACGTTGGGATTCGTGGTCCGGCGCCACGTTTCGCCAAAAGATGGACGCCGAGATCGCGGAGCGCAAGGCCCGCGGGCAGACCGCCCCGATGGTTGATCCGAAGAAGCCCTCGTAACCAGCCGATGCAGCGGACTCGCGATAGAATCCAACCGAGTGTCTAGCCTTGCGGTCGCGAGCCGCTGATCGGAATCGTTAGCTGGCTTCCCATCGTCTACCAGTAGTCAGAGCAAGGACGCCCGATGCCCACCGTACTGCGAAGTGGCCCATACCGCGCCTACTTCTACTCGCACGAGTCCAGCGAGCCCGCGCATGTGCATATCGACCGCGACCAAGCGTCGTGCAAGTTTTGGTTGTCACCCGTTGGTTTGGCGAGTAATCTTGGGTTCGAGCCCCAGAGTTACGCGACGTCGAGCGCCTGATCGAGGATCGCGTCGATGATTTGCTGAAAGAGTGGGAGGCAGTCCATGGCGAACCCGGGTGAGCGAATCATGCGGGCCAGTTGCAACGAGGATTCCGTCGTCGTTGAACTGGCGGATGGTCGGACACTCTCTGCTCCGCTGGCGTGGTATCCCCGCCTCCTGCACGCGACGCCGCAACAGCGAGCCAGCTGTGTGATTGCGGGCGGGGGGTATGGCATTCATTGGCCGGAGATCGACGAGGATCTCAGCGTCGAGGGCCTGCTTCGGGGAGCCCCAGCGCCACGCGTTTCGGCCAAGGCCAGCTAACCAGGCGCTGGATCAGACGGCGGCCAACGCCTGGCGGTGTAGCTGAGCGTATTGTCCGCCGCTGATCAACTTCAGCGTTCTGGCTGGGTCAATGCACGGTCGTTTCGGTACACTGGAGATTGTTCCAGGAGGTTGCCATGGCCATCGATATCCAGATCGATAGTTTGTCAGTCGCCGAAAAAGTCCAACTCCTTGAGAGCGTGTGGCAAAGCCTTTGCGCCTGTCCTTGCGATGTGAGGTCGCCAGAGTGGCACCGAGAAGTGCTCGACGAGCGCAGGCGTCGCCTCGAGGATGGACGTGCGACGATTTCTGCATGGCCTGATGCGAAGGCTCGCTTGATGCAGCTCGGCCGATGATCATCAGCATTTCTTCCGATGCCGAAGCTGATATCTCTTAAGGCTATTGGTTTTATGAGCGACAGTCGCCTGGGCTGGGAGACTATTTCCGTAGTTGCTTGATTGCGGATATCGAGTCGCTCGCCTACTACGGTGGCATCCATGAAATCGAGTACGGATATCAACGTGCCCTGTCGAAGAGATTCCCCTTTTGCATCTACTACTCCATGAGTAGTGACGTGCTGCTTGTGGTGGCCGTGATTGATGCGCGGCGGGATCCGCTCTGGATTCGCAAGAGGTTCGAGTAGGGGGCGGCCAGAACTAAGCGATGCAGCGGACTCGCGATAAAATCTAGCGGTGCGGATAATCCCTTGGTCGCGAGCCGCTGATCGCCGCCGTTATGCAGGATGGAGACAGTAGCCATGAACTTGGTTCGTTGGATCGGCGGTGGGGGAATCGCGATCACCGCGTGCTTTGTCGTTGCGTTTGCTGCCCAAGAACAACCAACCAATCTGATATCCAATGCCGGTGAACCGACAACATTCCAGGATCCAGCGGTACCACTCATTGCTTTGCCCACAAACTTTGCATCTCGTCGCGAGAAAAAAGAGGTCAGGCTCGACAAATCTGGATTTGCTGAACTCGCGAGTATCAACGGTCCTGGGTGCATCCGCCACGTCTGGTTTCTGACGATCAATAATCAGGACAAGTTGACGCTCGAGATCACGGTCGATGGCGCGGATGAACCGCAAGTCCGGGCACCCCTTAATTCATTCTTCGGTGTGATGCAGGACCGGGATCCCTACTTTGTCGACTGCGCTGCCTTCGCTGTTTTGCCGAACCCTGAGGCGGCGAAGAAGGATGCGCTCATTCCAGGTACGCCTGGCTACAACCTGTTTCTTCCCATTCCATTCAGCACGTCCTGTCGGATTCTCGTTCGTGGCAATGAGGGAGCGTTCTTGGGCACCGTAGTGGACTGGCACCGGTATGAGGCAGGCACGCCATTAACGTCTTACCGTCTTCACGCTGAACACAAGCGTTTCGCGAACACCCCGCCTCGGGGCGGCACGATCGAGATGGCAAAAGTCACTGGCAACGGCTTTCTCGCCGGCTTTGCGACCGGCTACCTCCAGAAAAACAAGAGCGATATGGTCTTTCACACAGGCGGAATCAAGATTCGCCTCGACGAAGAGACGGACCCCTACACCATCGAAGGCAACAATGTCGAGGACGATTACGGATTCACTTGGGGATTCAACAATCATCAGACCCGTTGGATTGGATGCCCGACCCACCAAAACCGAGGTCGAAACGATCAAGACGGCGTTTTCTATCGCTTCTTCGGCCCTGACCCCATCGCGTTTCGTTCGTCAATGACTTTTCTCGCGGGTAGTCGCGGAGACGACATGGAAACGGTTGTGTACTACTACAAGAGAAGCAGCAGATAGTTCTTCCGACGGGTAGCAGTGCGTTCGGAATGCATACCAAAACGCTGAACCCGAGTTGCCGATCATGGGTTTTTGAAATGGATGCTCGCTCGCGGCAACTGCAGGGGGAATCCGGCACTCAATCAAAGGTCCGCCGTGCCGCGTCATCGCGAGATCCCCGACAACCTGGTGAAGAAAATCTGTCGTGACCTTGGGATCCCAGCTCCGGGTGAATCCGACGAGAAGGGAGAACCAAGTGATGCAGCGGACTCGCGATAGAGTCGCGCGGAGTGGGTAATCTTTTGGCTGCGAGCCGCTGATTGCCATCGTTCGCCGGGAATAAATCGTCCGATGGGTAACCCCAAGCCGCCTCCCGTGCTTCTCCGCCTCGCGCTATGGGCAGGCGCGGCCTATTTTTGCTGTATGGCGACCGCCCACTTCTTTGGCCTGAAATACCCGCTCCTGTTCGTCTACTACGACGTTCCTTTCTACGCGTATCAGGACAAGATCATTTCCTTCGCGGTCGTGGCATACATTTGCCTCTTCGTGAACGCAGCTCTCAACCGGAGCGCGGTGCCCGCTGCGCTCGTGGCGCTTGGCGTCACCGTGCTCGGTCTGAGCGCAGTCAATGGATCCGACGCGCTTGGGTCTGTGCTGGACGGTCGCTCCACGCTGGCCTATTGGTTGCAGACCGGTCTGATCGCCGCGTATTTCGTCTTGCTGCTTGGCTTGTACGCAGCGGGCGAGCGGGTGTCGCAAAGTGTTGAGTAAGCGTACCGGAATGGCGAACCACGCGATGCAGCGGACTCGCGATAGAATCCGGCAGTGTGGTGCGCGATAGGTCGCGAGCCATTGATCTCAACCGTTCCGCGGAAGCACTGAAGACCTGGAGAGTGCATGGTGTCCCGCCTCTGGCAACAGTTCGCCGCCCTAATCACCGCCGGGGACGTTCGTATATCTGAGCACGGCTACGACGCTCTGGCTGACGATGGACTCACGGTCGATGAACTCCTCGCGGGCATTGGCTCTGCCGTTATGGTCGAGGAATATCCCGAGTATCCGAAGGGTGCTGCGGTGCTTGTGCTCCAGCGGGCTGTTGACGGCGGCCCGGTTCATGCAGTGTGGGGAGTGCCGCGTGGATACAATAGGCCTGCGGTGCTGGTGCCGGCCTACAGACCCGACCCAAACCTTTGGGATGAGACTTTTACGAAGAGGCTCCGCCCGTGATCGAAAAAAAGAAAATCAAACTGATCCATGAAGGCCGATATGCGGCGGAGGTCGAGGTCGAGTTGATCGACGATGACACCGGCTGGGCACCGTACCTGAGTGTCGGCGACGCGCGAAAACTAGATGCTGTGCGGGCGGCTCTGAAGGCCGGCAGATTGGCAGAGGCATCGGCGTTGGGGCGAGTGTTTGAGTTGCAGCCCGTAGGTCAACGCGAAAGCGCATAACAACGCGATGCAGCGGACTCGCGATAAAATCCGGCGGCATGGATAATCCTTTGGTCGCGAGCCGCTGATCGCCATCGTTCTGCGAGGGAGCGCGATGTCTTCCACATCTGACACTGAACTGGCCGAGCAGCTTGCCGCATCAGAGCGGCGAGTCGGTGAACTCAGCGCAAAGTACCTGCCTCGCACCGCCTCGATCACGACCGAGCCATCCAGACCTCCGAAGCAATGCCCCGATTGCGGCGAATCGATGGAGCCAGGGGTGGTCGGTGTGGATGGCGAGTTGTGGGCCTTTCTCCTTGTCGGCTGGTCTTATCAACACTGCTGGTTTCAAAGCGGCGATTCCGAAACGAAGCTGATTCGCTCTGGCCGAGGCCGCCGCGGACACCGGTGTCCGAAGTGTGGCTATGTCGGCATTTCAGGTGGCAAGGACGAGCCGCTGCGATCTCCGGCAGGCAAAGTGTGAGGCTGGCAGAACAATTGTTCTGGACACCGGGATTCGCCTTGGCCAAATGCCTGTTCTCGCGTACACTTGGTGACGCCTTTTTCATGAGATACCAACCATGAACAGTGCCGTTCGCGACCTACTCCGGTCATTCCAGTCGCTCAGCGACGCCGAGAAGCATGAAGCTGCCGGTCTGCTGCTGCGGCAGGTCGTGCAGGGCGAAGTGGGCGACATAGGCGACGATGCACTTGTCGCCGTTGCTGAGGAGTTGTTCCTCGACCTAGACGCGCGAGAGGCTGGCGATGGCCAATCCTCTCCGCGGTGAAGTCTGGCTCGTCGACCTCGGCATGGTCGCAAAGATTCGGCCATGCTTGATTTTCAGCGTTCCGGCGGCTGGCCCCAATGATCGTGT
>JBJTPO010000747.1:0-5706 GCA_046075145.1 Planctomycetota bacterium | reverse complement strand
AGGTCGACCGACTCCACACGCCAGGAGTCATCGAGACCGAGCAAACGGGCGTAGTGCGAAGAGAGTGTTTCCATCCCGGCAATCTACGCCACCAGCACCCCCGATTCGATCGCCCCGTGCCACGGAAATCCCCGAAGAACCATAAACAGCGATGAGTAGAGAGCCATCCAAGAGGCAGAAATACTGCCCAGCCACCCGACAACCATCATAAGCACGCCGCATTGAAACAAGCATAGCAGCGCAAGTACCGTGATCTTCGACGCGATATATGAAGGTATGCCAAGGCCGACCATTCGCTCCCGGCGGTAGATGGCAGACTCGGCGACGATCTCCCTCGCCGAATTCGAACTACCAAACCATAGGGCGGATATTCCAAGCAGAAACATCGTGGTCGCCGTTGCGGTCGCCACTCCAGAGTAGTTCTCGAGCGTCACGCCGCCCGCCAACTTTGGGCCGAAGACGAGCCCAATGAGGAGGGCGATCAGAGGCGCTTGAATCAAGAGAACACCGGTGTTCCACGTGTCCTTGAGTTTCACGGCCAAGCCTCGCCGGACCAGCGTGAAATACTGGGAGGCTCCTCCAGCAATACGCCGTCTTCGCAGCGCTCTGCGAACGTGCTTGCTTCGCCGTTCGAGACGATTCTGAACGAATCGGCGATGATACGGTGAGTCCGCGTATTGTTTCGACCATTCACGTATCGGGCGTGTTCCGAGCCCTCGAAGCACGGCGTCCGGCGAAGCAGTCGGGGCTGACTCCGGTTCAAAAAATGCAATGGCGTCGGGATACGCAGGTCCATAGTAGGCCAAGCGGCCTGGGGTTGGCGGAGAGTGGTCCCTCCCGACGACGATGAGGTTGTCCATAAGACGATACACATCGAGACTGGGCTGATGAATCGTCAGAACCACAGTCTTTCCCTCATCGGCCAACCGCCGAAGCAGGCGCATGAGGGAGAGTGCATCTTCGCTTGAGAGCCCAGACGTCGGCTCGTCAAGGAAAAATAGCGGCGGGTCAGTCAGTAACTCCATGGCCACGTTGACCCGCTTCCTTTGGCCGCCGCTGATTCCCCGGCGTTCTGCATTGCCGATCCGCGTGTCTTCCGTTCCCTGAAGACCCAGACTGGCCAGGACCTTGCCAATTCGAACGCGAATCTCTGCGTCGCTGTAGTCCGTCGGCAATCGCAGTCTCGCCGAGTAATAGAGCGCTTCCGAGACGGTGAGGTCCGGATGTATGATGTCATCCTGCGGAACGTAGCCCACCATCCCGCGGAACTCATCGTAGTTCTCGTACAAGTCGCGCCGGTTGATCGTGACGCTGCCCGAAGTAGGCGGCAGATAGCCGTTTAGTACGGCGATCAACGTGGACTTGCCGGCTCCGCTCGGCCCCATCAGGCCCACAAGCTCCCCCGGGTGTATGGCCAGATTGATTCGATCCAGAATCTTCTTGTCGTCCGCGACCGTAACGCTAACCCCCCGGGCCTCAATGGTGATGTCACCACGGGACGCCCTCGGGGCAAGACTGCGCCCATCGTCGGAAAGGATGAACCAGACTGACCCTAGGGCGATCATGTCACCCGGCTCTACCTTGGTAGGACGCACAATACGCGAACCGTTCACGAACGTGCCGTTCGAGCTACCAAGGTCCGCGATGCGAATCTTGCTTCCGTCGATAGTTAGGTTCGCGTGCCGCAACGACACCATTGGGTAGTCGATCTGAAAATCACAGGTTTCAGATCTGCCTAGCACAAAAGTTCCGCGACGCCCGGTAAGGTCGAGAGCCCCGTGCGGCACTGGTGGCCCACCACCAAGCGCGGTTTCAAGGGCATTGGCGTCGTCCTGCGGTGAGCGCATACCACGATCATCGACTAGCCCGAAAAACATTCTGGCTGGAAGAACAGTGTCGCCTAGGCGGATGGTATCCAGCGGCCGGAGCAATGCCCTGGTGATCACGGTCTCGCTGTCGTTGAGAAACGTACCGTTGCGTGAGCCCAGGTCTTCGACAAATACCTCCGCGTCCTCGAACACGACTTGCGCGTGTCGGCTCGAAACGGTGGGATCCGGCAGTACGACGTCGTTCCCTTCCGCGCGACCTACGGTTACGACTCGCTGCGGCAATGGGTCAGCGCCGTTTCGGCCATCGAAGAACGCAACGACATCGTCCCACGGAAAGGGAATCGATCGTCCCAGCGTCACGCGCGCGCCGGCGTCCACGGCCAACCGGCGGTCGATGCGAGTCCCATTGGCATACGTGCCGTTACGTGACCCCAAGTCCTCAATGAGAAACCCATCCGGCCCCTTGGACACGGCGCAATGACGCCGCGAGACTTTGGACTCGGTGACTCGGATGTCGCAGGATGGAGCGGAGCCGATTACCGCCCGATCCTGCCTCGTTTCGCGGTCGGCTTCCTCGGGCGACATCTGGCTGGCGGAGTAGGGCTAGGGCTTGAGCACGCCCTCAGGGGGCACCATATTGGGGGAGTATAGCCGTCACCAGCCATCAGGCATAAGACCCATGACACCCGCGGGGGAGCGAGAAGTCAATCGCTTGACTGTCACGATGCCGGGTGTCGCCGGCATGGATGCAGCCGTGGGGTCGCGAGTTGACCGTAGGGCCCCGATCGGCGGCTCGTACTGAGCCTGTGTGGACTGGTTATGGCTGGCAGAAGTAACGCGTGGTCGTGCGCACCGCTTGGAGTTTCAACTCAATGCAAGAGAGCAAGATGAGGCCATTGACGAGTTTCTCGGTGGGTTTTCGGAAACTCCGAACGCCTCTAGTCTTGGCCATGATGTGCGCGGCCGGGATAAGTGTGTCACCGATGTCCACGCGAGCTGCAGAGGGTGACGCGAAACAGGCGACGAACACCCCAACGAAGGCCGGTGATTCTGAGGGCGCGCAACAGGGCGAGGAGGACGACCTGCCAAGCGGGCCACTCGGCGCATTACTTGGGGCCGCAAGGCGTGTCGCGGAACAAGCATCGCGCACTGCGGCCGGCAACGTCGACGACAAGTCCGTGCAAGAATTGATCGACTCCGCAGCAGACGGTGTGCGCGCTGGTCTTGCGATTGCCGACGAAAAGCTGCCGCCACTCGACGCAAAGACTGCGAAAGCGTTGGGTGACACGTTTCGTGGATCACTACTTGCTTCACGCAAGCGAATCACGGATCGCAAAACAATCGGCTTGGTGATGCCAATCTGGGAGGAAGTCATTCAGGCTTCAAAGATACCCGCAAACAGCGTGGCGATTACTCTCGTCGAGGATCCCGAGATCAACGCGTTCGCATTCGTGGGGGGAAATGTGGTGGTGAATCGGGGCTTCATCACATTTGCGGCTGAGTGCGCTAGGCCACGCGAGGTTATCCGGTTTGCGCTGGCTCACGAGCTAGGACACATAGTCTGCGGGCATACCGATACGCTGTTTCGTCGGATGGCGGTGGCTGACAGGATTGTCCCTGGTGCGAGTGTGGGGCCAGAGATAGTCGAGATGGTGATTAAGCAGACCCCAATCAACCAATCTTCTGAGCGTGAGGCCGATTGCTTTGCCAGGGAAATGCACGTGGAGAAGGGTTGGTCGCTCGAAGGCGGCAAGGAATTTTTGACTCAGGTGCAATCGATGGCGGGGCGGCCCGCGTCCGGTGCAGCACTCGAGAGCCTATTCGCGTCACACCCCGATGAGAAGCAACGCCTTGAAGTGTTGGAGAGCGGAGCTGGTTGCGGTCGCTAGCTAGGAGAGAATGCGAGCGCAGCCACCAGGCCTTGTCTATCGGAGTTGGAAAAGTGCTCGTAGGTTTTGTTGGGGGGCAACCGGTGAGAAATTGGTGATATGGCTCGCGATATGCAGCCTAAAAAGGTGGGTCGCCGGTTTTGCTCCTGACCGCTTTCCTGCCCAGCCCGCGCCCGAATCGCCTCGCAATAGCCGCACGGCGAGTACGACTTGGTGACTGGAATTGACCCATCCGCGGGGGCTGTGTCGGTCGTACGCTCGTTCAAAACACTAGATTGGGCAGGGAAATCTTGGAGCGTCACGATCTTCTCTGGCATCCTCGTCCAGCCACCGCACGCCGGTTCACATCCAGCCCGCGAGAAAATACCCGGTGGCCAACATAGCGGTATTTCCCGATGGCTAGTTTCGACCCCGTAGCAAGGTCTGAGATTTTCTAGCTGACCCCCTTTGGCCCCAGGGTAGGTAGCTCTAGCCTGACACCTGCAATAGCTAAGAAAAAGCGGCCGGGGTGTATTTCAACCCCGGCCGCCATTTCCTCAGCCCACCCACGCCCGACATGCCGCCCGATAGCCGCAAGACGAGCAGGACATGGCGCTAGGGGCCGGGTAGAACACGCCCGACTCGATCGCCCGCCAGACCCGCTCCACGCCTGCCAAGGTGCGCTTCACGGCGGCTGGAGTGACCTCGCGGACATGCTCTTCAACGACCGGCTCCTTGGTCTTCGTCAGCACCAAGAACCGGGTCGCGATCTTCTTCCCGGGGCTGATCTCCGAGGCCAAGTGCGAGTACAGCAGCAGTTGCTCCCCGGAATCCTCGACCTGCTCGGCACTCCATTTCCCGCGGCTGGTTTTGATGTCGGTCACAACCAGCCTGTCGGCGTCTTCAGTGAGCAAATCGACCCTCCCGTACAAATCCGGCACGCCCTCGACCAGCATTCCGCGAATCTCCTCCTCGACACCCAAGACCTGCCCCTGAACGCTCGCCGCTGGGCTACTCAAGAAAGCCGTGAGCATCCGCGCAGCCAGAGCATCCAGCGAGGCCCGGGTTTCTGTGCTGCCGAACTGGATCGCGTCCGGGGCGTGCGGCAGCCATGCCGAGCGGTAGGCGAACAGCAGGGAGTCGAGGTCCGGCTTGGGATCGCCGGACAGTATCGCTTGGTAGTGCTGCTCGACGGCGGAATGAATCCCAGTACCGAACACAAGGGCACTGGACACGGACTCCTCGGGCAGGTCGTCGATGTACCGGAACTTGTACTTCAGCGGGCAGGTCCTGAACGTGGAGATGGCCGACCACGAGATATATGGCCTGCCTGTGATGAGTTGGGCGACCTCGTTGGCTGGGTTGGTGCTGGTGGGCGTGAGCACCGGCAGCGGGGGTGCGTTGGCGATCATCGAGCACCCCCTGTCGTCGCGTAGGCCCCGTTGCCGTTCGTGCTCGGGCTGCTCTCGCCGTCTCCCTTCAGTTCGTCGATGAGGTTGCTGGCCTGCCGGATGCCGAGTTCGTCCGCGGTGGTCAGGCCGAAGCGATCTCGCAGCAGCCCGACCAAGTCGATCTTCCGGCGTGCGGCGATGGCCCGGATGGCTTTCACCTGCGAAGCCGTGGCGGGACGGGGGCTGGGGGCGTCACGGAAGGCGGCACGGTTGGTCGCACGCAGTTCGGCACCGTTGGTCGCGGCACCGTTGGTCGTGATCCGCGCGCCGCTGGCCGGGCTGGTACGCACCTCGACGACCTCTTGCGGTTGGCTGTGGTCGCTCTGGTCGTCGTTGGTGAGTCGGACGATCTGGTCCTGCACGGCCTTCTCGCACGACTGGTAGGCCCGCTGCACGACGACCTGAAAGCCCTCGTGGTCTTGGAGCAGGCTGGAGTCGAGTTCGGCCTCGATGGTGCAGGAGGCCGAGGCACTGGAGAAGCCGGGCAGACCGACTTTCTTCGAGACGCCTGCATGGAGTTTCAGCATGGGATGGGTTCCTGTGGGGTTGGTGGGTCGG
>JBJTPO010000746.1:0-3808 GCA_046075145.1 Planctomycetota bacterium | reverse complement strand
CCAACTCACGAGGACATCGACCCGGGCCGCCGTAGCCAGAGCGATGTGCAGCGCATCGGCCCGCTCACTCTTCCCCACGGCCCCATCGTGAATGTATTCGGCGGCCAGTGCCTCGGCCTCGGAATCCAGCGCGAGCACCTCGACGAGCGACTCAGGGATTCGCTCCAGATACGCCCGAACGGCAGCCGGGGCTTTCTCCAGTTCCAGCAGCGCCACCTCGGAGATCACCATCGCATAGTCGCCGTTTGCCATGGCTGCGACTAGACGACGAGAGTGACTGATGAACTCGATGTCTTCGCAACCGCCGAACACCGAGGTATCGACGTAGATTCGAGGTCGCATGGTGTCGCGGACCGGATGCGTGGGGTGGATGTCGTAACAGGGCTCAAGACTACCGTATCGCCCAACGCGTCAGGCTCACTGCGATTTCGCGACCCCAGTTTGCTCGTGCGGTAGGCCTCTCGTTCCCCCGTCCGCCCCTCTGGCTGCCGGGCGTGTTGGGTCGAGCCAGGCCGCGGCCGCAAGTCCACGCGGCCGGGGGCCAACGGCGTCGTCGAACTCTCACCGTTTGAGTTTCTTGACCGGCTCGCCGACCTCGTGCCGCCGCCGCGGAGACATCGGCACAGGTATCACGGGGTGTTTGCGCCGAATCACAAGCTGAGGCGGGCCGTCACGGCACTGGCAATCGAGAATATCGGCAAGCCGCGCGATGCCGGGCATGCGGGCAATGCGCATGCCACGGGCTGCTGCGACACTCAGGCGAAGCCCCGGTCGCATGACACCTCGCGGATTGCCTGGGCGAAACTGATGGCCCGCGTGGGTGAGGAGTTTTCGCTCGAGTGCCCGAACTGCGGCGGCGACATCCGGCTGATCGCATTCATCACGGAGCCGGGGCCGATTCGGAAAATCCTCACGCATCTTGGCGAACCGCTCGAGCCGCCACCGGTGTCGCCTGCTCGTGGTCCGCCCACCGACTGGGGCGAGCTCGTGCAGATGCACGACGATCGGGCATTCTTCCAAGCGTCGCCTGATGACCTGCCCGCGATCGACATCCACAGCCTCTGAGCGGTGCCGGACGCGAGGCTCCGAAACGCCGGGAACGGTAATCCGGGACACGGTCTACGACCACGCGAGAAAAACGCTACTGCAGAGGGGCGCGTACCGCTCGCGGGAACTCCATGCAGACCCCCGAAACACCCAATCTCGCTGCTCAAGGGCGGGCCGTCAGCCGCAAGACCGTTGTGGAAGTGCCGTTGGCCGGGCTATCCTTTCCACGCCCGCTGGGACAAATGGATCGGCCCGCGGGGCTTCGCGCTGTTCGCCATCGCGGGCAACATCGTGACCGCCTGGAGCTGGTTCGGCACCAACCAGCTCGGGATCGGCCTACACAGTTACGGCTTCACGAGCGGCGTGCTCATGCTCTTGGGGGCGTATGTCGCCAGCCAGCTGCTGCTGATCGCCGGCGGCTGGTTCCTGACGCGGCCGAGGGTCGCGGCGGCCTGACCGTCCCGCCGCCCGATCGGCCGCCAGCGACCGCCGTGAAACTGCTCGGCCGTGATTCCATGGGCTGAAAGCGTGACCGCGACGGCGCCGTCGCCACCGGTCTTGAGCACGCTGGCCGCTTGGGCAGCGGCGGCATAAGAGGCCCTCACCTCGGGCCAGGCCGGGCCGCCGCGGCCGCTCACGAGCACGACGCTCGGCCTGGTGGCCCGCGCGATGTCGGCCGGGAGGCTCGTGACGCTGCCGTGATGCGGAGCCACGAGCACGTCGCAGCCGCCCGGCGCCGAGGCGACGAACGCGGCGAGCGCCGGGCCCTCGAGATCGCCGGTCAGCAGCAGCCTGCGGCCCGCCGACTCGACCGACAGCACGAGGCTCGTCGCATTGTCGTCGCCGTCTTGAGTTGAAAGGCGTGGCTGCCCGGCGGCCGGATGGAGCACGCGGACGCGGCAGAGCGGATCGACCGCGAAGGCATCTCCCCCCCGCGCCGTGCGCACCGGCACGCCCCGGGCTTCCGCGGTGGCGAGCAGCTCGGCCACGGCGGGCGAACTGGCGGCCAGCAACGCCTCGGGCACCAGGATCTCGCCGCAGGCAAACCGGGCCAGCAGTTCGGGCACCGCGTTGAAATGATCGGCGTCGGCATGCGAGATCACGAGCGTGTCGATCCGCGACACTCCCTCGCTCCAGAGCACCGCGGACAGCGAGCGGCAGGCGGCCGATGGCGCGCCGAGCCGGCCGGCGTCGTAGAGCAGCGTGCGGCCTGTCGGCGCCCGCACGAGGATGCCGCAGCCGTGCCCCACGGCCGCCATCACCACCCGCAGGCCGCTTGGCGGCGGCGCGACGGCCGGCCCGATCGCCGCGGCCAAGAGTCCCACACCACACCAGCCCCCAACCAGCGTCCCCCAGGTGGCCGGCCGGCGAAGGAGATCCCGCCGCCCCCAGACGGCCGTCGCCAGAAGGATCGCGTACCAGCCGACCACCCACCACCAAGCCGGGCCCGCGACCCAGAAATGCCCCGCCGGCACGTCGGCCGCCACCGCGACCGCGGCCTCGAGCAGGGCCAGCGCGGCGTCGCAGCCAGCCGCGAACATCGCGGAGAGCGGCGCCGAAACGGCCGCCGTCAGGAGACACAGCAAGCCACACGCCATCGCCACCGGAACCAGCGGGGCGATGACGACGTTGGCCACGAGCCCCACGGGGCTGACCACATGAAACCGCGCGGCCACGAGGGGCGCCGTGGCAAGCGAAACGGCTAGGCCGGTCACGAACGCGACCAAGAAGGCCCGCCCCAGACGGCGAACCGCCTTCTCCCAGGGAGATCGGCTGCGTTCCACGAGCCGGGCGATCGGGTCGGTCTCAGGCGGCCTCACGAGCAGCGAGGCGACGCCCACCAGCACGGCCGTGGACAAAAACGACAGCTGCGCGCCGCCGCTCGAGGCTTCCGCCGGCCGCCAGGCGACGATCACGATCGCGGCCGCAGCCAGGGCGTTAAGCGTGGATCCCCGGCGACTCGCCGCCGCAGCCAGGCAGGCCACCCAGACCATGAGCGTGGCGCGAACGACGGGTGTCTCGCCGCCGGCGAGCGCGGCGTACAGGCCGGTCAAGATCGCCACCACGGCCAGCGACCAGCCGCGCGGCACGAGGCTCGCCCGAAGCACCCCGAACAGGCCGGCCGCCAGCAGGCTCAGATGCAGGCCCGAGATCGAGAGCACATGGATCGTGCCCGTGGCCGCGAAGTCGTCGGCCACGTCGCGGGGAAGCGAGCCGCGGCCGCCGAGGATCAAAGCCTCGGCGAGCGGTGCCCGCGTGGGTGCGATGCCGGCCCTGAGCCTGGCCGCCCCCGCGGCTCGCAGCCGGTCGAGGGCCACGACGGGTGACCACCGGCTGGGCGGGCCGACCGGCACGACGCCGTCCCACGCGGCGACCCTCACCAGCGACAGGCAGCGATCGCCCCGGGCCTGAGCGGTGCGGTCGAACTCGCCCGGGTTGAGCGGGGCGGCCGGCCGGAGGCCACGGCCGAAGACCTCGATCGCGGTGCCGGCAGGCAGCGGGATCGGCTCCCCGCGAACGATCACCGTCGCCCGGCCCGTCGCCGGCCGCCACGGCTCGCGATCGCGGATCGCAGTGACCGCGAGCACGAACTCGCTCGCCGGCCCGATCCCGGCCGCCCGCCCCAGCCCGTCAGCCGGGCCGAGCAGCTGCGGCGACGCCACGACTCGGCCGCGGATCGCCACCGGCCGGGGGGAAGCGTCGAGTTCCCAGGCGAGATCGGAACGGCTGAAGAGGTCGAACCGCGCCGCCGACCAGGCCG
>JBJTPO010000745.1:0-1843 GCA_046075145.1 Planctomycetota bacterium | reverse complement strand
CGAACCAGCCGGCGAGGCCGGAGAAGAAGCCGCCCGAGATGAAGGCGAAGGGCACCCAGGCGCTCTGCACCTTGAGACCGAAGGCCATCACGGCCAGGAGCAGGAAGATGGCCACGAAGAACCCGCCCACCACCTTGTACTGCTGCTGAAGGTAGGCGTCGGCGCCGGTCCGGACATAGCCGGCGATCTCCTGCATCCGCGGCGTGCCGGGCGACTGGGCCTCCATCCACTTGAAAAAGTCCCAGGCCTTGTAGAGTGCCAGGCAGGCACCGGCCGTCCCCAGCAGCCAGAAAAATCCGTACGCCCCGAAGATCGATACGGTCGTCGCCTCGTCGGCCGCCTGCGCCAGGCCGGGGAGAAGTGATGCGGCGACGGTCGCCACGACGAAGAACATGGAGGTGGGGCGTGGCACGATGCTGGGAGACTCCGCTGGGTTGATGCCCCCTTCCCGACCGCGGCTACCGGCCCGGGAAGGCGAGGGGCGGTGATCGACGTCGAGATTGAAACCCGACGGACAGAGCCTGTCAAACCGCTTGGGTACAAGACGGAGCCGGGGGCGACTCGGCGGCTGCGCGAAATCGGTCAGCGAGGCGGACCGCCCGTGATCAGACCGGCGTCTTGCCGATCGCGTGGTAGGCGAATCCGCGGGCCCGCATCTCATCGGGCTTATAGAGGTTGCGGCCATCGAAGATCACCCGGGCCCTCATCCTCCGGGCCATCTCGTCGAAGTCGGGCCGCCGGTAGTCGCCCCACTCGGTCGCGATCGCCAGACAGTCGGCCCCGTCGAGTGCCTCGAGCGGCGCGGCCGCGTAGTCGAGCCGGTCGCCATACAGTACCCGCACGTTCGCCATCGCCTCGGGGTCGTGCACGCAGACCCGCGCCCCGCCGGCCAGCAGCCGCACGATGAGATCGATCGCGGGCGCGTCGCGGATGTCGTCGGTGCGGGGCTTGAAGGCCAGTCCCCAGACGGCGATCCGCCGGCCCGCAAGGTCGCCCGCGAAATGGGCCGCGATCTTCCCTCCGAGCACCTGCTTCTGGGCGAGGTTCGTCTCGTGCACGGCCGTGAGAATCCGCGGGGCCACGCCCTTGTCGCGGGCCATCGCGGCCAGGGCCTGCACGTCCTTGGGAAAGCAGCTCCCACCATAGCCGGCACCGGGAAACAGGAACGCGAACCCGATCCGGCTATCGTGGCCGATGCCCCTACGGACGTCGTCGATGTCGGCCTCCATCCGCTCGCAGAGGTTGGCCACCTCGTTGATGAACGAGATCTTCGTGGCGAGCAACGCGTTGGCCACGTACTTCGTCATCTCCGAGCTCTCGGGGCTCATGACGAGAAATGGGTTTTCGGTCCGCAGAAACGGCTCGTAGAGCGAGCGGAGGATCTCGCCCACCTCCGCCGATCGCACCCCTACGACCACCCGGTCGGGCTTCTGGAAATCCTCGATCGCCGCCCCCTCCTTGAGAAACTCGGGGTTGCTCGCCACGCGGCAGTCGCGGCCGGTCCGGGCCTTGAGCCGAGCCTCGATCCCGGCGCAGGTGCCCACCGGCACGGTGCTCTTGGTGACCACGACCGCCTCCGGCCGGAGGTGCGGGGCGATCGCATCGACCACCTTCCAGAGGGCGGAGAGATCCGCGGAGCCGTCGCCGCTCGGAGGCGTGCCGACGGCGAGGAAGACCACTTCGGCGTCACGGATCGCGGTGGCGGTGTCGGTGGTGAACCGCAACCGCCGGGCGCGGGCGTTCCGCACCACGAGTTCCTCGAGCCCCGGCTCGTAGATCGGCACCTCCCCCGCCTCGAGCCGGGCGATCTTCCCGGCGTCGATGTCGAGGCAGGTCACCGTGT
>JBJTPO010000744.1:0-1667 GCA_046075145.1 Planctomycetota bacterium | reverse complement strand
TGCCAATCGAGCGGCGTAGGAAACCGAGCGCAGCAAGGATTGCGGAGCGAGGGTTCCTCCGAGCGACCGGAGGGCAGGACGCCCGCAGGGAGCGTCCGGCGAGATGGCACAGGCAACCCCGTCCCACAGGAGCCACCATCGGGAATCCAGGACACCGATTTTTTGTTGTAGCAGCCCCGGCGGGCCCGGGCCGAAACGTCTTGGCCCCGCCGGCTCGATCGCGTACCCTCCGCCGTCCTTTTTCAGGCTTCCATGGCATCCCTCCGCTACCTCACGCTCGTCTGGCCCGGCCTGCCCTGGCTGTGGCTCCGCGGCAGCATCGCCGGCCTCGTGCTGGCGCTGGCGTTCGCCGTGTCGCTCGACGTGGCGGTGGTGACGACCTTCGTCTGGCCGGGCCTGGTGGAGCTGCCGTTCACGATCGCCGTCTGGGCGGCGACGGGGGTGGTGTGGCTCGTGAGCACCGTGTCGGCAGCCGCGGCGTTTCCGCCGTCGCTGGCCCGGCCGCCCGCGGCCGAGATCGACCCGCTGTTCGTCAAAGCTCGCGACGCCTACCTCGCCCGCGACTGGCTGGTCGCGGAGACGCGGCTCCGGGAGCTCCTTGAAATTGCCCCGACCGACGGCGAGGCACAGCTGCTCCTGGCAACGCTCCTGCGGCGGGTGGGGCGGCTGGACGAGGCCCGCACCGCGCTCGACAAACTGTCTGCCAGCGACTCCGGCCGCCGCTGGCGGGCCGCCAGCGCGGCTGAACGTGACCGCATCGAGAACGGCGGGGCCGGCGGCGAGCCGGCGACGCTCCCGCTGGCGAGTCAGGCGGCGGCCCAGGCGGCAGCGACCGACGGTCGCGCCGCCGCCTGAGCGGGGCCGGGGCCACCGCCCCGAACACGTTCTTTTCGCGGGTTCACGGCCCGGCTCCAGACGCCGGCCGGGTCGAGCCGTAGAATGCCTCGGCCGATTGGCGTACGGTTTGCACTGTCCCCTTGGTGGGGGTCTGCCTGCCGTCCTGGCAGGCAGACTACGCAGCCCTCGGAGGAAGCACGATGTACGAGCGATTCACGGACCGGGCCCGGAAGGTGATGCAGCTGGCCAACCAGGAGGCCCAGCGGTTCAACCACGAATACATCGGCACCGAGCACGTGCTCCTCGGGCTCATCAAGGAGGGCAGCGGCGTCGCCGCCAACGTCCTCAAGAATCTCGACATCGACCTGCGGAAAATCCGGATGGAGGTCGAGAAGCTCGTTCAGAGCGGCCCCGACATGGTCACGATGGGCAAGCTGCCCCAGACTCCGCGGGCCAAGAAGGTGATCGAATATTCGATGGAGGAGGCCCGCAACCTCAACCACAACTACGTGGGCACCGAGCACATTCTCCTGGGGCTGCTCCGCGAGCAGGAGGGGGTGGCGGCGCAGGTGCTGATGAACCTCGGTCTCAAGCTCGAGGACGTCCGCGAGGAGGTCCTCAACCTGCTCGGCCACGGGATGGACGAGGGGGGCGAGCGGGCCGGGATGGGGGGCGGACGCCAGCCCGCAGGGGCCGGGGCGGGGAGCGGCAGTGACCCCGCCACCAAGGGCGGCAAGAGCAAGACACCGGCCCTCGACAGCTTCGGCCGCGACCTCACCGAACTGGCCCGGCAGGGCAAGCTCGATCCGGTCATCGGCCGCGAGAAGGAG
>JBJTPO010000743.1:0-3246 GCA_046075145.1 Planctomycetota bacterium | reverse complement strand
CGGCGAGGAGCCGGTGACATACCCCAACGACGCCATCCGCGAGGTGCTCGAAAAGACGCTCGGCGTGCCCATCTTTCAGGAGCAGGCGATGCGCCTGGCGGTGGTGGCGGCGGGGTTCACCCCCGGCGAGGCCGACCAACTGCGGCGCGCGATGGGGGCCTGGCGGCGTCCGGGGGTGATCGACGAGTTCCACCGCCGGCTCGTCGACGGCATGCGCGCCCGCGGCCTGTCGGAGGAGTTTGCCGAGCGGGTGTTCAACCAGATCCGCGGGTTCGGCGAATACGGCTTCCCCGAGTCGCACGCAGCGAGCTTCGCGCTTCTGGTCTACGTCTCGGCCTGGCTCAAGTGTCATCACCCGGCGGCCTTCACGGCGGCGCTCCTGGGCAGCCAGCCGATGGGTTTTTATGCGCCGGCCCAGCTTGTTCGCGATGCCCGGGCCCACGGCGTGAGGGTGTTGCCGGCCGACGTGAACACGAGTGACTGGCACGCCACGCTCGAAGGCCGCACTCGGACCGGGAGCCGCGAGCCAAAGACGGACGGATCGGCGGGCGACGAGGCCGCCGAGGATGGCTGTCGCAGCCATGGCGGTCAGGGCGGCGGCGGGTGGCAGTCGGCCGTGCGGATGGGCCCCGCCCTGCGGCTCGGATTGGAGCAGGTCTACGGGCTCGGCGAGGTGGAGGCCGAGCGAATCGTGGCCGCCCGCCGCGACGGCCCGTTTCGGCTCCCGCGGGATCTGGCCCGGCGTGCGGGGCTCGACCGCGAGGCGCTTCTGCATCTGGCCCGAGCCGGGGCGCTCGCCTCGCTTGGGCTCTCCCGCCGCCGCGCCGTCTGGGAGGCGATGCGGAGCCTCGACAAGCCCGCGAGCCGGCCGCTCTTCGACAGCCTCGACGACGATGCCGACGGCGACGAAGACTCGCTCGGCCTCGAATCGATGAGCCCGCAGGAGGAGGTGATCGCCGACTACCGCACCGCCGGCCTCTCGCTCGATGGCCATCCGCTCGCCTTCGAGCGGCCGCGGCTCACGGCTCGGGGCGTCGTGGAGATCGCCGCCGCCAACGCGGCCCCGGAGGGCCGCCGCGTGTGCGTGGCCGGGATCGCGCTGTGTCGCCAGCGGCCCGCCACGGCCCGGGGGATGATCTTTCTCACGATCGAGGACGAGACGGCCGCGGCCAACATCGTGGTCCGCCCCGACGTCTGGGCCGCCGCCGACCACGCCGCCCGCCGGGCGGCCGTGCTCGTCGTGGAGGGCCGCATCCAGCGACGGGGCGCGGTGGTACACGTCGTGGCGACGCGGCTCGAGTCCGCGCTGGGCTCGCCGCCGCGTTCCGCGCCGGAATCAGCCCCGGTCGCCGGGCCCCATGCCGCCGCGTCGGCTGAGGAGCCCGTGCCGACCATGGCAAGCGAGTTCGCCCCGCGCCCCCCTGCCCTGGCCGCCCTGCCCCGGATGTCTCGCGACTTCTGCTGAGCCCATGCACCGAAAGACTCTCTCTCGCAGGACCACGACTTCGCGGGGACGACTCGTCGGCCCATGCCGGCGGCTCCGTCCAGGTCCTGACCACAAGCCGGGGCCGTGCCGCTGGCAGGCGACAATGCGTCCGGGGTAGGCTGACCCGTTCTTGTCGGTCCCTGAGGCGTGTCTGTCCCCGAGGAATGCGTCATGCTGTCGGTCCGCTCGGCCCTGACCGTTGTCGGTAGCTGCCTGGTCGCCATGGGATGCATCGCGTCAGCAGCCGCCGCACCCAACGTGCTGATCTTCTACGCCGACGACCTCGGCTGGGGTGAACTCGGCTCCCAGGGCAACGCGAGCATCCCCACGCCGCGCATCGACTCGCTCGCCGACAACGGCATCCGCTGCCTGCAGGGCTACGTGGCAGCCACCTACTGCAGCCCGTCGCGGGCCGGCCTGATGACGGGTCGCTATCCCACCCGGTTCGGCCACGAGACCAACCAGGACCATGACTCGAGCGGCTTCCCGCAGGAGCGGACGCTCGCGGAGCGCCTCAAGGCCGCCGGTTACGCCACGGCCTGTGTCGGCAAGTGGCACCTCGGCGAATCGCCGGAGCGGCGACCGACGGCCAGAGGCTTCGACGAGTTCTACGGAACGCTCGCCAACACGCCCTTCTACCATCCCACCAAGTTCATCGATTCGCGGAAGTCCGCCGAGATCGTCCGCGTCGCCGACGACGGCTTCTACACGACCGACGCCTACGCCGACCGGGCCGCCGAGTGGATCGAGGCCCATGCCGCCGAGCCGTGGTTTCTCTACCTGCCGTTCAATGCCCAGCACGCGCCGCTCCAGGCTCCCGAGAAATATCTGGCCCGGTTCCAGGGCATCGCCGACGAGAAGCGCCGGACATTCGCCGCGATGCTCTCGGCGATGGATGACGCGGTGGGGAAGGTCCTGGCGGCGGTGCGAAAGACCGGACAGGAGGAGAACACGCTGGTGTTCTTCATCGCCGACAACGGCGGTCCCACGGCCCAGACCACCTCGGGCAACGGCCCGCTCCGTGGCTTCAAGATGACGACCTTCGAGGGGGGGCCGCGGGTGCCGTTCCTCGTGCAGTGGAAGGGCCGGATCCCGGCAGGCCTGACCTACGAGCCCCCCGTCATGAACCTCGACGTCGTGCCGACGGTGATGGCGGCCACGGGCATTCCCGTCGCCGACGCCGATCGCGTGGACGGTGTGAACCTGCTGCCCTTCCTCGACGGCAACGAGAAGGGCCGGCCGCACGAGACGATGTTCTGGCGGTTTGTCGACCAGTGGGCCGTGCGCAGCGGCGACTGGAAGCTCGTCGTCTCAAAGGGGGGCGGCGGCCAGCCCGAACTCTACGACCTCGCCGCCGACCCCGGCGAAGCGAACGACCTCGCGGCCACCGAGCCCGACCGCGTGGCCCGCCTTCGCGGCCTCTACGACGCATGGAATGCAGAGCAGGCCCCGAACCGGCCAGTCGAGCCGCGCCCCGCCAAGAAGAAGCGCCGGGCCGCCGCCGGCACGTGAGCCCCGCCCCCGCGGCAACCGCGCACGTCCGCCACCCATGCCCCCACAGCCAGTCCACCCACCGGAGCCGTTTCCCGTGCGCGCGATCGCTTCACGCCTACTCACCGCGACGCTCGTCGCCTGGCTCGCCGCCTCGGCGGCGGCCGAACCGCCGAACATCGTATTCTTCCTGATCGACGACCTGGGCTCGGGGGACTGCGGCTTCGCCGGTGGCACCGAGATCAAGACGCCTCGGATCGACGCGCTGG
>JBJTPO010000742.1:0-5811 GCA_046075145.1 Planctomycetota bacterium | reverse complement strand
CGCAGCGAAGCTCGTCCCGGCAACCGTCCGGCCGGCCTCCAGCTCACCGGATCGACTGGTCCGAGATCGACGACGACGCGGCAACCGCCGGCCCGGCCGCTCCCCGGAGGCAGGTGGCGGCATGACCAGCGATTCCGCCTTATCGCCGGGCCTGCATCGCACCGCCCTCGGCGCGTTCCTCGCGCTCGTGATCCTGACGCCGGCGCTGGCCGATGCCCCGCTGCCACCCACGCCCGACGAGGCCTCCGACATCCAGCCGGTCGCCTTCGCCGCCACGTCGGAGCGGCCGCCGGACGGGCCACTGCCGCTCACGGGCGTGCCGACGTCCGAACCGCTGCTCGCCGCGAAGCGTTCGCCGCTGCGACCGCTCGGCGACTGACCCCGCTGCTGGCCGTCGCCGCCGCCTTCGCGCTGGTGGCCGCCTTTCGCTTCACATCGCTCCGCCGGGTGAAGACGCTGCCGCCCGAGGTGTTCGAACTGCTCGGCGAGGCGTCGCTCGGCGGCCAGCAGGCCGCCCGCGTCGTCCGGTTCGGGCCCCGAACCCTTCTGATCGGGGTGTCCTCGGCGGGCTGTCAGACCCTGGCCCAGATCGACGACCCCCAGGCCACGGAACGGATCGCGGCGGCCTGCCGCAGCGATCCCGGTGCCCCGTGCGCTCCGGCCCGCAGTCCGCGGGTGCAGCCCCCGGCCAAGCCTTCGGGCGGGGAGGCGGCGTGACGATCCGCCCTTCCGCTCCGGCGGCCGTGTGGCCCGCACGCCTCTGCGTCGCCGTCATCGCGCTCGTGGCCGTGGTGGGCCGTGCCGGCGATCCTGCGACCGACGCGGCCGCCAATCAGGCCGCCGCGATCGCCGCGGCCGTGACACCGGTGACGCCCGAACCGTCGCCGGTCGCGGCCGCCCCGGAGCCGCCGCCGCTGAAGCCGGCCGTCGCGACGCAGGCGGAGCCCGCCGCCGGAGCGGCCCCGGTTTCCGCGCCGGGCCTCGTGCTGCCGGCCTCGGTCTTCGAGGGACGCACGCTCGCGGCGCTTCTGCCCTCGGCCCTGCTCTTCGGCGCTGCCACGCTCGCTCCCGCCCTGCTCCTGATGACCACCTGCTTCGTGCGGATGTCGGTCGTGCTCGGGCTCGTGCGGCAGGGGCTCGGCGCGGCCGGGGTGCCTGGCAATCAGGTCGTGGCCTCGCTGGCGATTTTCCTCTCCGCGCTCGTGATGTGGCCGGTGTGGACGAAGGCCTGGGACGAGGGCGTGGGCCCCTACCAGGCCGGCACGCTCGACTCGGCCACGGCCTTCGAGCGCGGCACGCAGCCGATCCGCCGCTGGATGGCCGCACAGATCGAGCAGGCTGGCAACCGCGACACGATGCTGCTCTTTCTCGAGCGGCATCCCTCGGGCCCGCGGCAGGCGGCCACCTATGACGACGTGCCGCTGGAGGCGCTGCTGCCGGCGTTCCTCGTGAGTGAGCTCGAGACCGCCTTCGCGATCGGGTTTCGGCTGCTGCTGCCCTTCCTCGTACTCGATATCCTCGTGGCCGTGCTCGTCTCGGCCACGGGCCTGGTGATGCTGCCTCCCACGATGGTCTCGCTGCCGCTCAAGCTGCTCGTGTTCGTGGCCGCCGACGGCTGGACGCTGGTCGTCCGCGGGCTGCTCGACGGGTTCGCGATCGGCTGAAGCCCACCCGCGCCCCTCCCATGACTGAAACCGACCTCGTCGAACTCGTGCGGGAGGCGCTCGTGGCGGGCGGCGTCGTGCTCGCCCCGGTGCTCGTGGCCGCTCTCGTGGTGGGGCTCCTGACGGGCCTCGTGCAGGCCGCGACGGGGATTCATGACGCGGCCGTGGGGCTCGTGCCGCGGCTCTTCGTGACCGGCATCGCGGTCGCCTGGACACTTCCCTGGATGGTGGACCGGATGACCGATCTCTTTCGGCTGGCTGCAGGACCGTGAACCTTGGCCAGATGGGGCCGGGGTTGCCCGTGCCATCTCGCCGGACGCTCGCTGCGGGCAGTCTCGCAATGCTGTGCATCCCGCAGCAACACCCATGATGCCTGCCGACTCGCTCGCTGTGATCCTCTCCGCCGAGCCAACGCTCGTCGCCGGCGTCGCCGTGCGGATGGCCGTGGCCGTGGCCGCCGGAGGGCTGCCCATGTTCGCCTGGCTCGACATGCGGGTGAAGGCGGCCGCCACGCTGGTGCTGGCCGCCGTGGCCCTGCCGGCGGCGGCGCCCGCGGGTGAGGCGCTGCCACTCGCGCCGCTGCTCGTCGGGGAGGCCGTCGTGGGTCTGGGCCTCGGCCTCGCCGCCGCGCTCGCCTTCGCGGCCGCTGCCTGGGCGGGCGGCATCCTCGGCACGGTGTCGGGCCTGAGTTGGGCGGCCGACTTCACGCCCGACGCGCCGGGGGGGGAGGGGGACGCCGCGCGGCTGGCCGCGTGGCTCGGGATCGCCGGGTTCCTCGCGGCCGGCGGCCACCTCGCGATCGTGGCCGGGTTGGTCGACAGCGTCGGTCGGATGCCCATCGGCACGCTGGCCGCCACGGGCGGAGCGGGGCTTGCCGAACTGGTGGCCACGCTGCCCACCGCCGCGCTCGAACTGGCGCTCGCGCTGGCCGCCCCGGCACTCGCGGCCGTGTTGGCCTTTCACGTCGCCGCCGCCATCTGCCTCCGCGCGGTCCGCTTCGCGCCGGGGCACGGACTGCTCCAGGCCGCGGCCTCGCTCGTGCTCTTGGGGGCGATCTGTGCCGGAGCGGCGGGCTGGACGAGCGGGTTCGCCGCCGCCGCCCGCCACCAGGTCGAGCAGAGCCTCGGCGACCTGAGCCGCTGAGTCACCATCACCATGGCCGACGCCTCCGAACGCACGATCCCCGCCACGCCGCGTCGCCGTGAGGCGGCCCGCCGCGCCGGGCTCTCGGCCCCCGCCGACCTGCCGGCCTGGGCCGCCTCGGCGGCCACCGCCCTCGCGCTTGCGCCGTGGTGGACACGGGCCACGATCCCCGCCGCGGCGGACGGCGTCCGCGAGGCGTTCGCCGCCGCCCTGTCAGCCGGCAATGCGTCGGGCGTCGGGCCGCTGCCCGGCGCCGTGATCCTGCCCACGCTCGTCGTCGTGGCGGCAGCCACCGCCGCCGGGTTCGTCGTGCGGTTCGCCTGCGACGGCTTCTCCTGGCAGCCGGGCCGCGCCGCCTTCGACCTGCGACGCATCGACCCGCTGGCGGGTCTGGCCCGGGTCTGCTCGCGGGCGACCCTGGGCACGCTCCTCACCGCCGCGGCGGGGCTCGCCGTCCTCGTGGCCGCGGCGGTGGTGGCCGGTCGGCCGCTGCTCGCAATCCAGGCGACCCTGCCGGAACCTGGTGAGATCGGGCCGCCGGCCGCGGTGGCCTGGCGAGCGCTGGCCTGGATGGTCGCCGGTGCGGCGGCGGTGGCCGTGGGCCAGTGGATCCTGGCCCGCCGTCGCTTCGAGCAGAAGATCCGGATGACGCCGCAGGAGTTCGCCGAGGAGCAAAAGGAGATGCAGGCCGATCCCCGCGTCAGGCTCTTGAACCAGCGCCGGGCCCCGCCGGCTGATGGGTCGACTGCCCGCTGAGCGAAAGCGGCATGGCGGGTCGATGAAGTCCAAGAGGGGTGGCCCGTGCCAATCGAGCCGGCCTGGATGGCACGTGAAGGCAGGATGCCAATCCTGTTCGGCACACGGGTTGCCTCGGCCGTGGGGCAGGCTTGCAGCCTGCCTGAATCGGCTCGCCACTTCCCAGCCCGACTGCCTCGTCAGCCGGATTGCCCAGGTTGCAAACCTGGGCCCACATTTTCGAGCCCCGCCTCGTTCGGCTCAGCCAGTGCCGAACACCATTGGCAGGATGCCCGGAGCGAACGTCCGGCACGATGGTCGGGGCCACCCTCGCCCCGCGGGCTCAGCAGGCCGGAATGTCGTAGCCGTAGCGGTCGATGAACGGCCGCCAGCGGCGGGCGACCTCCGCCACGACCGCCGGCTCGTGCGGGTAGGTGTTGGTGCGATACCGCTTCATGGCACGGGCCTGCTCCTCGAGCGCGGGCCGCACGGCCTCGAAGCCGCCGAGCCCGAGCCGTTCATACGCCGTGGCGAGCCCGCCGACCGGGTCGGCCACCAGATCCTCGTAGCGGATCTCGTGGAGGCGATCGGGGCCGACGGCGATCCGGTCGCGCTCGAAGGCCGCGTACATCTCGTCGAAGCAGGCGAACACATAGTGGTCGAGCGACTCGCCCTTGGAAACCTGCAGCCCCTGCACTTCGTCGAGCGAGATCCAGAGCCGCTTCGTGGAGGGAAAGACCACGAACGGGTCGCGAACCACGTGCAGGAACCGGGCCTCGGGAAACATGTCGGCGAGCACGCCGAGCCGGGCGGTATGCGGCGGGCTCTTGAGCACGGGCCGGCGGGCATCCCGCACGGCGAGCCTGTCGAGGAACCGCCGCAGCGCCCGCTTCCAGCGGTCGAGTTCGTCCGGCGGAAGCTTCGTGACGTCGAGGGCCACCGGCTCGGAGGAGCTCGTCGCGGGGAAGGCCATCCGGCGATAGGGGGAGGGAGCGCCGAGGTTCGCCAGGGCGAACTCGTCTTCCTGGGGCCGCGACCAGCCCGCGGCCACGTTGTCCATCGGCCGCTTGGCCGGCATCATCCAACCGAGCAGCCGCGTGAGCACGTCCTCGGTGAGCAGGAAGTGGCTCGGCGCGAAGCACTGGTAGGTCGAGGGGCAGCAGAACCGTTGGTCGAGCATCATCAGCTCGTGCAGGAGGGTCGTGCCGCTGCGCCAGTGGCCGAGGATAAACAGCGGTGGCGGGGTGACCGGGGGCGTGCGGAGCCGGCGCCGGAATCGCGCCTCGCTCAGCGGACCGGCCAGGGAGTTGAAGGCGGAGGCGGCCGAGATGGTGGCGACGAGGCCGAGCTTCGAGAGATGCACGCGGCCTCCGTGCTCACCCATCAGCCCGAGCCACACGCCCAGGGGCATGCCGTGCCAGAACCGCGGGCTCCACCAGGGGTAGGCGTGGAAGGCCTCCTGGCCCGGAGGCTTGGCGGCGGGCGGTGGTGATGGGGCGGCGGTCATGGACAGACGAGGCCGGGGAGACGGCCCGAGGAATGGAGCAGCGTCATCGTACCGCGGCCGGTCATTCGCGTGAGCCGGCGGCGGGCGGGGTGCGGGCGGCGGGCGGGGTGCGGGCGACCCGCGCACGGGGCCGGGCGAGAACCCCATCGAGGGCGGCGGCGAGGCCCTGATGGGCGGCCGCGCCGCTGGCCCGAAACTGCTCCCGACGATCGGCGTCGAGCACGATCACGGTCGGAAAGGCCGCCACGCCGAAGGAGCGGCAGGCCGAGGCGTCACGATCGGCGTCGACAGCGACGCAGATGAACCGGCCGCCGGCGGTGGTGAGGCGGTCATTGGTGAGGACGGCATCGACGAGGTCTCCGCTCCAGCGGCACCAGCTGGCCCGGAACACGAGCAGCAGCGGCAGCCCGGCCTCGGACGCCCGGCGTGAGCCGGTCTCGAAGCCGTCACAACACTCGATCGCCGAGGCGGCGGGGCGGTTGGCCAGCGGCGCGGTCGGTGACGCCAGCCGGATGGCGGTCGACTCGAGCCAGGCGGCCTGCGGCCCGGTGCGAGCCTGCTCGTCGCGCACGTCGCAGCCGGCGGCCAGCAGGCTGCAGGCGAGGGCGATGTGGCAGGGCAGGGCAGGGCGGGACACGGGCGAACTGCAGCCGAGGGGCGGGCCTGCCGCGGGCGAGCCGCGGGCCACGGGCTTGTAGGAGGGGTGCGCCCGAATCGACAACCCCGGCCTGCCGCAGGCCGCGGGTCGCCGTGAAAGCTGGG
>JBJTPO010000741.1:0-2248 GCA_046075145.1 Planctomycetota bacterium | reverse complement strand
GCAGGAGCGGCTCGCCCGTGTCGGCGGCCGCCACGCGGGCCTGCTCCAGGCGACGGGCTTCGTCCGGATGCCGCACCAGCGGCACGCGGTAGCGGGGCACGAGCAGCGGTCGGGAGGCCGTGGTCACACCGCCGCGGGCGGGGCCGCCACCCAACTGCCGCCAGTCGGGGTCCGCCCGCAAATCCGGTTCCCCTGTCGCGGGTCCGCCGGCATGGTCGGCGAGCCAGTTACGGGCCACGGCGGCCGCGGCCGGGACGGTCAGGTCGCGGCCCGCCAGCCGCACGCCGCTCGAGCCGCGGCGGCCGGCCGCCGGAAGCAGTCGCTCGGCCGCCTGCTCGTCCCCGCTGCGGCTGCGGGCGATCGCCCGCATGACGCTGAGCGTGGGCTCGAACTCGCCCGCGCCTTCGAGCCCGGCCAGGCGGTCGAGCCACGCGGCCGCTGCGAGGTGGTGACCCGACTCGAGGAGCGAGAGGCCGGCGAGCAGGGCAGCCTGGCGGCCGGCGGCCGTGTGCAACCACCGCCGCGCCACCGCCACGATGCCGTCGTGGTCGTCGGCCGCGATGGCCGCGGCGAGGGCCTTGGCCGCGCGGCCGTCGAACAACCGCCGATAGGCGTCGCGGCCGGGCCTGGGCAGATCCGCCACGGCCGTGGCGGCCGCCGAACGGATGCTGCCGCGGGTGGTGCCGACGCCCGCGACCACGAACGCGTCTTGATCGCCCGCCAGCAGTTCATCGAGCGCGACAGCGGCGTCGGACCAGCGGGCGTCGGCGATCAGTCGCCGAGCCCGGTCGAGTTCCCGCTCGCGACCGCGGTCGCTCGGGAAAAACAACCCTGGTTCCGGCGGCTCGTCGGCGGTGTCCGCGGCCACCGGCTCGTCCTCCACGCCCTCGAACACGTTGGGCGGCTGAGACCGTCCGCGCTGCAACGCCACGAGCGGCAGCAGGAGCGCGAGCCCGCACGCCGTCAGGCTGCAGAGGCTGCCCGGCAAGGACACGATCGCGGGCGTCGCGGGGGCTGCCATGGCGGGGCGGGCCGTGAGGTCCGCCGGGGTGGTGACGGTCGCGGGCATCGCAACTTTCACCCCGCCACGACCGGTGTCGTCCAAGGGTTCCGCGGCTGCGCCCCGCACCACTCATCGTATCACTCGCGCGGTGCGCAGGGCCACGAGCGGTCCCGGGCGCGAGGCCCGTCGTCCAGGAACTCGGTCCGCATGGCGGGCCTTTTGGAGGTCTCCGGTCTCCCGATCGGCAGGATTCCGGGCCGCCCCGGAAGCGGCTGCCGAGGCCAAAAACCCCGTTTTTTTCCGGGCCAGACGGTTTTTTTGGGTTGCAATTTCGTCTTCAGCCCGTCTAATCAGCGGCGGATTCGGCGTCGATGGCCGAGTTTGAGGGTATTGTCGTCTGTCCCGCGGCGGGGTTTCTGCCGCTCACTCATTGGAATTTTTTGGAGGTTTTGGCACATGGCGAAGAAGTCCGGCAACAAGCCTATGACGAAGACGGAGATCATGCGGAGCATCTCCGAGACGACCAACCTTCCCAAGAAGGACGTGGTCGCGGTGATGGAGGCGCTGGCCACCGAGATTCAGAAGGCCCTCAAGGGCTCGGGCATCGGGGTGTTCTCGATCCCCGGCCTCGTGAAGATCGAGCGGCGCAAGGTTCCGGCCCGTCCGGCCCAGAAGGGCGTCAAGAATCCCTTCACCGGCGAACTGCAGGATCGGCCCGCCAAGCCGGCGAGCGTGAAGGTTCGCGTGCGGGCGCTCAAGAACCTGAAGGCGATGGTCTCCGGCTGAGCCGGGGTTCACGCGAAAGCGACACAGGACGGACGGCGCCGCTCGCGGCGCCGTCCGTTTCCTTTTTGGGTTCCATCGCCGAGGTTCGACAGCCCGACCGCGGTGGCTGGCTGGGGGGCTTCGGTGGCCGAGGAAGCTTTCTTGCAGGCTTCGGGTTGGCATGGGGCGGGAGCTTGGCTGGCGCAGCGGGGGGCGGGCTGCCGATCTTGGTCATGGCGTCTCAGCCGTCTCATCTTCCCTGATCCGCAGCCATGAACGCCTCGCTCCGCATCGATCGTCACTGTCCGCTGCTCGACGGCCCGGGGGATTCCCGCCCGCTCGCCGTCGCGCCAGCTCCCTGGCAGGTTCGCCAGTGCCAGGCAACGGGGTTGGTGTACCTCGCAAATCCGCCGGCCCAGGAGCGTTACCAGGAGGAGTTTGCCTGGGAGGTGACCCACGCGGCCGAGTCGGCCCGCCGGT
>JBJTPO010000740.1:0-2262 GCA_046075145.1 Planctomycetota bacterium | reverse complement strand
CGAGTTTCGCCACCTCCGGCTCGAGGCCGTCGATGAGATCCGGCAGCACCCGCTCGCTCTCCGCCACGGCCAGCCCGCAGGTGGGCAGCGCCACGCAGGCCATGCTCCACCGCCGTACCGTGGAAATCTCCTCCGAGGTCTTCACGCCGTGGGCGTGGAGGATCTCGGCGATCCGTACGCGGTCGGCGACGGCCAGATCAGTGAACAACAGGCTCTGGTGCGAGGTGATCCGCACGCCGGGCTTCACGTCGTGCAGGATCCGCCGCAGGGCCGTCTTGAGCCGGAAGTCGCCCGTGTCGTGGATCCGGCCGTTCTCCACGTTGAAGCCGTAGAAGTACCGGCCGTCGCCTTGGGGGAACCACCCGATGTGGTCGTCGAAGCCATGGACATCCGCCGGGTGGCAGGGGGCGAGCGGCTTGCCGAAATACTCCTCCACCTTGGCCCGGAAGGCTTCCAGGCCCATGGTGTGGATCGTGTACTTGAGGCGGGCTACCTTGCGGTCGGAGCGGTTGCCATAGTCCCGCTGCACCTTCACGATCGCCTCGGCGATCGCGCACACATCCTCGGGTGGCACGAAGCCAAGCCGCTTGGCGAGCGCCGGAAACGTCTTGGCGGCGCTC
Source organism: Planctomycetota bacterium (assembly GCA_046075145.1). Taxonomy (GTDB): domain Bacteria; phylum Planctomycetota; class Planctomycetia; order Pirellulales; family UBA1268; genus QWPN01. The sequence continues at coordinate 1,642 of JBJTPO010000740.1, read as the reverse complement.
GGCGTCACCCCCATGCCGCCACCGGCGAGCACGTTGTAGCCGAGGATCTTTCCCTGCTCGTGGACGGCGATGAAGCCGAGGTCGTTGGCGTAGACGTCGGTGCAGTTGTCCTCCGGCAGGGCGAAGGCGGTTTTGAACTTGCGGGGGAGATAGGTGGGGCCGTAGATCGGTTCCACCTCCGCCTCCTTGGCACCGCCGGCGGCGAGCGTCTTCTCGCCTGTGTCGGGGTCGGTGAGCCAGATCTCGTAGTAGGCCCGGGTCCGCGGGGCGAGGTGCCGGGCAAGTTCGTCCACCTTGGCCTGCATCTGGGCCCGCACGGGACTGTCGTGGATCGGCGCCGGGCAGCACATGATGTTCCGCTCGACGTCGCCGCAGGCGGCGAGCGTCGTCATCTGGTTGGCGTGCACCTTTTGCATGAAGGTCTTGAGGTCGCCCTTGACCACGCCGTGGTGCTGGATCGCCTGCCGGGTCGTGAGCCGGATCGTGCCGTTGCCCAGTTCGTCCCCCATGTCGATCGCCGACAGCAACTGCTCGGCCGTAAGCTTGCCGCCGGGCACGCAGGTGCGGATCATGAACGAGATCTGCCGCTCGCTCTTCTTGCCGTCCACGGCCTTGCGGGTCTCACGGTCGTCCTGCTGGTAGGTGCCGTGATTCTTGAGCAACTGCACCGAGGGCTTCCCGAAGCCGGGAGCGCCGTCGACGAGCTCCTTCGGGATGTCGCCCGCGAGATAGTTGCTGGCGATCTTGGCCAGTTCGACGGCCGAGGGTTTGGGAGTCGCAGTGGGGGAATCGGTCGGGTCGTCTGCCATGATGCTCGTGGGGTCGGGCGGCGGAAATCCCTGGGAAACCCGGGGCGAAAAGCTGCCGCAGCGGGCCGGCAGCCACGTCAGAATAGGCGAAACGGCCGACCGGGACGATACGGGAGGCCGGCCGGAAACCTGCCAGACAAAAATCGCCGCCCCAAGACCCCTTGGATAGGTACCGGCGGAGGAGAGACGGTGGCTGCCACGCTCGCTGAATCACTCGCCGCCGGCGACCCGGAGGCCTTCGCGGCCCTCTACGACCGCCTGGCCGCCCGACTCCTTGGAGCCGCCCGCACCATGATCGGTTCATCGAACGACGCCGAAGACGTTGTCCAGGACCTGTTCGTGGAGCTGGCCCGCGGCCGGGCCCGCCTGGCTGCCGTCGCCGACCTCGAGGCCTACGTGTTCACGATGCTCAGAAACGCCGTGCGCCGCCGGGGCCGTCGGGCCTCCCTCGACCGCCAGGCTGTGCTCGCGATCGCCGACGGCCGCAGGGCCCGCGGAGTATTCGCGGAGGCGGCGGAGTATCCCGACGATGCCCTCGCCGCCGCCGTGGCGGCGCTCCGGGAGGCCCAGCGGGAGGTCGTGGCCCTCAAGATGGACGCCGGCCTTACGTTCGCCGAGATCGCCGCCGTGACCGGCACGAGCTTGAACACGGCCGCCAGCCGCTACCGCTAAGCCCTGGAAAAACTTCGTATCGCGCTGGCCGGCCAGGAGGATGCGCCATGAACGCACGGGACGACTTCGACCTGGAATCTATCGAGCGGCGGCTCGCCGCCCGGGCGGATCACTCCGCTCCCGTCGCCCACCGCGATCGCGCGCTCGCCGCCGTCCGCGAC
>JBJTPO010000739.1:0-1641 GCA_046075145.1 Planctomycetota bacterium | reverse complement strand
TGGAAGAACGGCAGCACGCCAAGGGCGACGTCGGCCGGCGAGAGGTGAAGGAGTTGGTGAATCGCCCGCACGTTCGAGCAGACGTTCTCCTCGCTGAGCACGACCCCCTTGGGGTCGCCCGTCGAGCCCGAGGTGAAGATCACGGTCAGCACGTCGTCGGGCCGCATCCGGTGCAGGCCCAACATTCGCTCCAGGAGCGGCAGCGGCACGGCCGTGGCCTGGAGGAAGCCGACCAGCTTGTCAGCCGCGGTGGCCAACTTCTTCAGATCACCCGCGTCGAGCAGCCTGTCGCCCACCGTGAGCTTCACGCGCGCAAGAAACAGTGGACTCGAGATCACGTGCTCCAGGCCCGCCCGCTCGATGCAGATGTCCAGGATCGGCTGGGCGGAGGTGTAGTTGAGGTTCACCGCCACACGGCCGGAGAGGGCCAGCGCCGCGTTGACGATCGCCGCCCCGGCCGTGGGCGGCAGGAGCACGCCCACCCGCTTCTCATCGGGCCCGAGCGCCCGATCGAGCACCCGCTTGGCGACGAGGATCCGCGTCAGCAGGTCGCGGCCCGTGAGCCTGGTGCCCAGCGAATCGGCCATCTTGAGCCGGCCCGCGGCGGCCCGGCACGCCCGGAGCATGCGTCGCTGGAGGATGAGGGCGGCGGCGGGCTCGGAGGGGACGTGAGCCGCTGGCTGTGCTGGCATGGGCGGGACGAACTCCGGCGGCCGAACGACGGTCTCACATTGCCCGTTTTCCGCGGATTATTAGAATCCCGGGGTCGCGGGCTGAACAGGCGAACCTGCCCGCGCCCCTGCTGCCGCCCGCCCGCGGCTCCTTTCCGGACGCATCGGATGCCCCGCTACCAGCCCGCGCGGATCGAGCCGAAGTGGCAGGCCTGGTGGGAGGCCCATGGCACCTTCGCCACGCCCAGCCTGCCCCCCGCCGACGGCCGCAAGGCGTATGTGCTCGACATGTTCCCCTACCCGAGCGGCGACGGGCTCCACGTCGGCCACCCGGAGGGTTACACCGCCACCGACATCGTGAGCCGGTTCGAGCGGATGCGGGGCACGTGCGTGATGCACCCGATGGGCTTCGACGCCTTCGGCCTGCCGGCCGAAGAGCATGCGATCCGCACGGGCACGCCCCCCGCCGAGAGTACCGCCCGCAACATCGCCACCTTCCGTCGGCAACTGAAGATGCTCGGCTTCAGCTACGACTGGAACCGTGAGATCGCCACCACCGACCCGGCCTACGTCCGCTGGACGCAGTGGATCTTCCTCGTGCTCCACGACACCTGGTTCGATCCCGAGATGCAGCGCGGCCGGCCGATCGCGGACCTCCCGATTCCTGCGGACGTCGCCGCCGCGGGCGAGGCAGCCGTCGCGAAGCATCGCGATGCCCACCGGCTCGCCTACCAGTCGGAGGCCCCCGTCAACTGGTGCCCGGCCCTCGGCACGGTGTTGGCCAACGAGGAGGTGATCGGCGGGGTGAGCGAGCGCGGCGGCCATCCCGTGGTGCGGATTCCGCTGCGGCAGTGGATGCTCAGAATCACGGCATACGCCGACCGCCTCGATCGTGAGCTCGACGACCTCGACTGGCCGGCGAGCATCAAGAAGCTCCAGCGCGATTGGATCGGCAGGAGCACGGGCGCGG
>JBJTPO010000738.1:0-4272 GCA_046075145.1 Planctomycetota bacterium | reverse complement strand
GCATGGGCAACCCCGAGCCCTCGCGTCATCGAGCGTGAGCGGCGGCTTTTGGTTGTAGGAAAGGCGCCGCGTTAGGCTGGCGTCTTCGTCAGGAGTTGCCCGCGCGTGATCGGTTCGACTACCACCGCCCCCGACCTCGCCGGCAAGACGGTGTTCGCGATCGATCTGCTGTCGCGGGCCTACCAGCTGTTTCACGCGCTGCCCGAGATGACGGCCCCCGACGGCCGGCCGGTGTCGGTGGTGTTCGGCCTCGTCCGCGACCTGCTCGACATCATCGAGAAGAAGCGGCCCGAGTATCTCTTCTGCGGGATGGACGCGGCCGGTCCCACCTTCCGGCACGAGAAGTTCGAGGCCTACAAGGCCAACCGGGCGGAGATGCCGGCCGACCTCGTACCCCAGATCCCGCTCGTCCGCCGGCTGCTCGACGTGATGGGCGTTCCCTGCCTGGAACTTGCCGGCTACGAGGCCGACGACGTGCTCGCCACGCTCGCCACTCGGGCGGTGGCCGCCGGCGGCGCGTGCACGATCGCCACGAGCGACAAGGACGCCCGCCAACTCATCGGCGACAACGTTCGGCTCCTGAACCTGCGGAACAACGCGATCATCGGCGCGGCCGAACTGGAGGCGGAGTGGGGCATCCGGCCCGACCAGGTGGTCGATTTTCTCGCGCTCGTGGGCGACAGCGTCGACAACGTTCCCGGCGTGCCCGGGATCGGCCCCAAGATCGCCGGCGAACTCATGCAGAAGTTCGGCACGCTCGACGCGGTGCTCGCCAACGTAGACGGCGTCGCGGGGGCCAAGCGGCGGGAGAATCTCGTCGCCCATGCCGATACGGCCCGCGCCGGCCGCGAGCTGATCCGGCTCGAGACCGACGTGCCGCTCGAAATCCCGTGGGAGGCCGGCAGGCGTCACGAGCCCGATGCCACGGCCCTCGCCGAGTTGCTCCGCGAGCTCGGGTTTCGCAGCCTGTTGGGCCGGGTGAAGGGGGCGGCCGCGATGCCGCCGCCCGCCGCAGCGGCTCCGGCCCGCAAGCCCATTCGCTCCGGCACGCTCTTCGACATGAGCGACGAGGCAGCCGATGAGCCGGTCGCGGCGGCCACCGTGGAGGTCGTGCGGCCGGCCGACGACGCGGCGGCTGCGGCCCTGGTCGCGCGACTGCGGCCGTTGGCCCCGCTCGTGGTCTGCGTCGCGCTGCCCGCCGCCGCCACGCCCATGACGCGGCCGCTGGGCATGGCCGTCGCCGGAGGCGACCTGCTCGCCTGGTTCACCGCCGGGCAGCTGGCGGCCTGCGAGCCGCTCCGCGAACTCGTGGCGGACGCGGGCGTCGCCAAGCAGGGCCACGATCTCAAGCGTCACGACGTCGCCCTCCGCACGCTCGGGCTCACACTCGGCGGCCGGTCGTTCGACACGCTGCTCGCCGCCTATCTGCTCGAGGCGGGGGAGCGAAACCTCGGCCTTGCCGAGACCTGCCGTCGGCATGGCCTGGGCCCTGTGGTGCCCGGCGATGCCGCCGCCGAGTCCGCCTTCGAGCGGCCGGGCGACGCGGCCTCCGCGGCGGTCCACTGCCGGGCCGTGACGGAGCTCGCCCGAGTGCTGCCGCCGCAGCTCCACGCGGCCGGACTCGAACCGCTCTTCAACGACGTCGAGATGCCGCTGGCCGGCCTGCTCGCCGGGATGGAGTGTCGCGGCGTGCGGATCGACGAGCGGGTCTTGGCGACCCTTTCGGCCGACTACGCCGCCCGGCTGGCCGCCCTCGACGCGGAGATCCAGGCGCTTGCCGGCCACCCGTTCCTGCTGGCGTCGCCGATGCAGGTGCGGACGGTGCTGTTCGACGAGCTCGGGCTGCCGGTCGTGAAGCGGACGAAGACCGGCCCGAGCACCGACGCCGAGGTGCTCGAGGAACTCGCCCCGCTGCACCCGCTGCCCGCCAAGCTGCTCGAGCACCGCAAGTACGCCAAGCTCAAGAGCACCTACGTCGACGCGCTGCCGGCGCTCGTCGATTCCGGCACGGGCCGAATCCACACCACCTTCAATCAGACCGTCACCGCGACCGGCCGGCTGAGTTCGAGCGACCCCAACCTCCAGAACATCCCGATCCGCACCCGGGAAGGGCAGCAGATCCGTGCGGCCTTCGTGCCTGGCGAGCCGGGCTGGCGGTTCGTGGCGGCCGACTATTCCCAGATCGAACTGCGGGTCCTGGCCCACCTCTCCGGCGACGCCGCCATGAAGGAGGCCTTCGCCTCGGGGGAAGACATCCACGTCCGCACGGCGGCGGCGGTGCATGGCGTCGCGCCGGGCGACGTGACCGACGCGATGCGGCGTACGGCCAAGGCGGTCAACTTCGGGATTCTCTACGGCCAGAGCGGCTTCGGCCTGGGCAAGAGCCTCGGCATCCCGCAGGCCGAGGCCGCGGCCTTCATCGCCGCCTACCCGGCCGCCTTCGCCGGCGCGGCCGCCTTCATGGACGACGTCCTCGACCGCTGCCGCCGCGACGGGCACGTGACCACGATCCTCGGCCGCCGCCGGGCCATCGCCGGGGTCCGCGAGCGGGCGAAGCGGCGGAGCGGCGCCGGAGTGCCGGCCTTGACGCTGCCCGAACGGACGGCCGTCAACACCGTCGTGCAGGGGTCGGCCGCCGACCTGATCAAGCTGGCGATGCTGAGGGTCGCGGGCCGCCTGCGGGCCGACCGGCTGCAGGCCGCGATCGTGCTCCAGATTCATGACGAGCTCGTGCTCGAGGCGCCGGAGGCGGAGGTCGCGGTGGTCGAGCCGCTCGTCGTGGCGGAGATGCAGGGGGCGATGACGCTTTCCGTGCCGCTGGAGGTCTCGGTCAGTCACGGGGCGACGTGGGCGGAGTGCGAATGATGTTCATCGTAGGGCTCGTGGGAAAGATCGGGGCGGGCAAGTCGACCGTCGCCCGGGCGATGGCGGAGCTGGGAGCGGAGGTGATCGACGCCGACCGCATCGCCCACGAGGTGCTCGCGGAGCCCGAGGTCGTGGCGGCGGTCGTGGGGCGATTCGGGGCCGACGTGATCGACGCCGCGGGCGTTGTCCGCAGGCCGTTCCTGGCCGAGCAGGTGTTCGGTCCCACCCCGGCCCACGACGCTGCCCTTGCCGCCCTGGAGGCGATCGTGCATCCGCGCGTGCGGGAACGAATCGAAGGCCGGCTGGCCGCGATCGCGGCGGAGGAGTCGGCTGCCGGCCGCGGGGTCGTGGTCCTCGACGTGCCGCTGCTCATGCAGGCCGGCTGGGATCGGCGGTGTGATCGGCTCGTGCGGGTGGAGTGCGACGAGGCAGAGCGAACGCGACGGGTCGATCGCCGGGGCTGGCCCGAACTGCAGCGTCGGGCCAGGGAGCGGGCCTGGGAGCATGGGTATCGATCACCGCCATCGGAAAAAACCGTCGTCGTGGATGCCACCGGGGATCCCGCGTATACTCGATTTCAGGTCGGTCAGGTCATCGAGTCGATCCGCCCCGGGGCGGTGATTCGTCGCGGTCAGTGAGCGGCGAATGGTCGACGGTCTGCCGGCTCCCGCCTGGGGTTCCTGTCAGCCTTCCGTGTGCCGGACGCGGTGACGCGACGGGGCGGTCGGTCTCGTCATTCCCCCCCTGTCCTCCCGTGTCGTCAGTTTCAGGCCCGCCAACCGGCGGGCCAGCGAGGTTTTCATGACCGATCCCAGCGTGGAGCCGTCGTCCCCGGAGCCCGAGCGCGAGCCGATGAGCATCGCGGAGGAGATCGCCGAGGAGGTTCGTGATGGGCTCGACGTGACGAGCCACTATGAGGCCCTTAAGAAGGGGGATCCGTCGATCGCCAGCCTCCAGCAGCTCTCGATGCAGGAGCTTGTCGAACTGGCGCGGCAGGAGCAGATCGGCGACGTGACGGGGGCCAAGAAGCAGGACATCGTCTTCCGGATCCTGAAGGAACGGATCAAGCTCAACGGCCTGATGTTCGGTGAGGGCACGCTCGAGATCCTGCCTGACGGCTTCGGCTTCCTGCGGAGCGCCGACTTCCACTATCTCTCCTGCCCCGACGACATCTACGTCTCCCCCAGCCAGATCCGCCGCTTCGGGCTCCGCAACGGGATGAGCGTGGCCGGCCAGATCCGGCCGCCGAAGGAGAGCGAGCGCTACTTCGCGCTCTTGCGGGTGGTAGCAATTTTCTTTCCGCAAGCCCCCAAATACTGCTGGCAATAAAATAAATACAAAGACCTGCTGCAACCTTGTAAAACATGAACCCCATGAAAACCATCATATAAGTCATCATTTTTTGCT
>JBJTPO010000737.1:0-6452 GCA_046075145.1 Planctomycetota bacterium | reverse complement strand
CTCGGGCGGCAACCAGCAGAAGGTGGTGCTCGCCAAGTGGCTGGCGATGAAGCCGAAGGTGCTCCTGCTCGACGAGCCGACCAAGGGCATCGATGTCGGGGCCAAGGCCGAGATCTACGACCTCGTTCACCGGCTCGCCGGCGCGGGGCTGGCGGTGCTCTTCGTCTCGAGCGAAATGGAGGAGATCCTGGCGCTCGCCGACCGGGCTCTCGTGATGCACGAGGGCCGGCTGGCCGGCGGACTCTCCCGCGGCGAGCTCAACGAGGAAAACGTGATGCAGTTGGCGGCCGGCGGCAGGGCGGAGAGGATGACCGCATGAGCGAGCAGGCGACGTCGAGCGACCACACGCCGGTCTGGCGGGCCCTGCGGTGCGTCGTGTCGCCGAAGATCCTGGGCATCATCGGGTTGCTGGCGGTCGTCTGTCTCTACACCGCGCTCGTGAGCGACAACTTCCTCAAAGTCGGCAACCTCGAGAACATCGTCCACCGCACGGCCTTGTTCGGGATCCTCTCGATCGGGGTCGCCTTCGTGATCATCACCGGGGGGATCGACCTCTCGATCGGCTCGGTGGTCTGCCTGGTGGGTGTGCTGCTGCCCTGGCTCCTGACCCAGCACGGCTGGGGCGTGCCGGCCGGGGTGGGGTTCGTGCTCACGCTCGGGGCGGCGATCGGCCTGGTGCACGGGCTCCTGGTGACACGGCTCGGACTCCAGCCCTTCGTGGTCACGCTCTGCGGTCTCTTGATCTATCGGGGTGTGGCCCGCGGGCTCACAGAGGACCAGTCGCAGGGATTCGGCACGGGCTTCAAGGGACTGCGGTCGCTGGCCACCGCCCGCTTCCCGATCTTCGGCGAGGGGGGCTTCGAGCTGCCTGCCACCACGCTCGTCTTCCTGGTGATCGCGGTACTCGCGGCGGTGTTCCTCAATCGGACCGTCTGGGGCCGGTATCTGGTGGCGCTCGGCCGCAACGAACAGGCCGCCCGCTACTCCGGCATCGACACCGGCCGGATGAAGCTCCTGGCCTACGTGATCTCAAGCACGCTGGCCGCCCTCGGCGGAATGCTGTTCGTGCTCGACATCAACGCCGCCCAGCCGAGCGACTTCGGCAACTTCTACGAGCTGTACGCCATCGCCGCGGCGGTGCTCGGCGGCTGCTCGCTTCGGGGCGGCGAAGGGTCGATCCTCGGCCTGCTGGTGGGCTCGGCCCTAATGGTCGTGCTCAACAACATGATCAACCTCGCCCACCCGCAGTACCAGAACGTGGAGTTCGCGATCATCGGCGGCGTGATCCTGGCCGGGGTGATCGCCGACGAACTCGTCCGCCGGGTTTCACGCCGGCGGCCGGCCGCATGAGCGATCAACCCCGGTTCGGCCCGGCGACGGCCACGTTCCTGGTCGTCTCGAGCATGATCGGGACGGGCGTGCTCACGACCAGCGGCTTCACGGTGGCGCTCGTCGGCAGCAACCAGCTGATGCTCCTGCTCTGGGTGGTGGGCGGGATCCTGGCGGTATGCGGAGCCCTGTCGCTCGCGGAACTCGCCGCGGCCCTGCCGGAGAGCGGCGGCGACTATGTCTTTCTGCGGGAGGCCTATGGGCCGCTGGCGGGCTTTCTCGCGGGGTGGGTCTCCTTCCTGATCGGCTTCGGCGGGCCGATCGCGGCCTCGGCTGCGGCCGCCGCGAAGTATCTGCTCGCGCCGGTGGGCCTTGGGGCGTCCGCGGCCCGGCCGGCGGAGCTTGCCCTGGCGACGGCCGTGATCGTCGGCCTGGCCCTTGTTCACTGCCTCGGCCGCCGGGCGACGATCCGGGCACAGTCGGGCATGACCGTCGTGAAGCTCGCGATCCTCACGGGCCTCGCGGTCGCCGGGCTCGCTGCGGGGGCCGGCCGCTGGGGCAACCTTGCCGACCGGCCGCCGCCCTCGGGGGGGCTCCTGGTGACGCTGGCCTCGTCGCTGGTCTACGTGTCGTATGCCTACACCGGCTGGAACGCCGTCGCCTACGTGGCTGGCGAGGTGGACGAGCCGCAGCGGCGGCTGCCGCGGGCGATCATCCTGGGAACCGGGCTCGTCACGGTCCTCTATCTCGCCCTCAACGTCACGTACGCGCTGGCTCTGCCGGCGGCCGACGTTCGCGGGATCGTGGCGGAGCGCGGTCTCGACGCCGTGGCCCCGATCGCCCAGCTCGCCGCGGTGCGGCTATTCGGACCGTGGGTTGCCGCCCCGCTCTCGGTGGCGGTGGGCGTCACGCTCCTGGCCTCGGTGAGCGCCTACGTGCTGACCGGGCCTCGGGTGGCCGCCGCGATGGCCGATGACGGGCAGTTTCCCGCCCTGGCGGGCCGGCTCTCCGCCGCCGGTGTGCCCGTCGTGGCCACCGTCTTGCAGGCGGCCTGGGCGCTCGTGCTCGTGTGGACCGCGTCGTTCGAGGCGATCCTGCTCTATGCCGGCGTGGGGTTGGCGATCTTCTCGATGCTCTCGGTGGCGGCGGTGTTCGTCCTGCGGGTGCGGCGGCCCGAGTTGCCGCGGCCGTTTCGTGTGCCGGGCTACCCTCTGGTGCCGGCCGTGTATCTCCTGGGCACCGGCATCCTCACGGTTGCCGTCGCCTGGGAGCGGCCCGTCGTGGCGGCGGTATCGCTGGCCACGATCGCCGCCGGCCTGCCATTCGCCTGGTTCTGGAGCCGGGTTTGCCGCCGGAGCTGAATCCCGGCGGCTGGAGGCTCGCGGAGACCCTCCCCGACCTCTGTGGGGCTCCTGCCAGAAACATGCGGGTGTTTTGGGCCTTTTTTCAGCGGCGTGGGTTCCAGCCGCACCAGGTGCTCATGAGCGACGTAGAAGGCGGCATCCGCCCTGATCAGCCGCCCGCCCGACCCACCAAGTGTCCCATGGCGCTTGCTTCCGTTTTATTCGACACCGATCGCCCTCCCTTGAGTCGGGTTTGTGGGCAGGTTAGTCTTTTTCTTGCAGGGGCCTGCACTACTTCTGAAAGCCGCTCGAATATGGAATGTTTCGAGCACCCGTCCCGGCTTGCTGTGCGCGCAGCCCGCCCCCGTCGAAGGAGCGGCTTCACGCTCCCTGAGTTGCTCGTCACGATGACGATCATCGTGATGCTCGCCTCGCTGGCCGCGGCCGCCGTCTCTCAGGCCAGCGGATCGAAAAAGAAGCTCAGGACCCGATCGTTGATCGCGAAAATCAACGCGATCGTCTCGTCCCAGTATGAATCCTACGCGGGCCGAAACGTGGCCGCGATCACGAAGAGCCAATTCCTGCAGGCTGCTGCTGGTGACAGGCGTGTGGATCTCAAGTGGGAGCAGGCGCATCTAAACCCCGGCGGGAACCTCGTCGAGTATCGCGTGGAGTGGAGCAATAACGGCGGGCTTACTTGGCCCAACATCGCGCAGGTTCCCGGAAGGTCGCATTCGGTAACCCAACTCACCAACGGCGTGAAGTACACGTTTCGAGTGACCACGTTAATCAACGGGCGGGTCGGGGAATCCGCGACAGTTGCCGCGATTCCGTTAAGCCGTGGGGAATTGCTTCGCAAGATGGCAAGAGCCGACCTGCCCGATGACTGGGCGGTCGTTCAGGAGTTGGCGGATCTGTACGCCGTCGAGACCGGAACAGGTGTCCTTAGCGGCGACTCCCAGCTGACATCACGTCAGCGGGCCTATGTAGCGATCTGGAGCGCAATTCCAGCGCAGGCGAGGCCGAGTATCGCTGCGGAGCACTCGGCCGCCGAGTGCCTGTTCTTGGCCGTCATGCACGGCGGGCTCTCCAATTGCCTGGACTGTGACGCCCTTCGAATCGATGTGGGCGACCAGGACAGCGACGGTATGCCGGAGTTTCTCGACGACTGGGGCAATCCGATCGGCTTTATCCTCCAGCCGAAAAATCTCCAGCTTCCGCCCGGGAGCAGAACTAATTTCTTTTCTCCCGCACTGCCCTTCGACCCGGTCACGGCAACTGCTCTTGACTCAGCGGGCGGTCTGGTCCGGCCGTTGATCGTCTCCGCGGGATCAGACGGCGCCTTCGGTCTCATGACGGATGGAGGTCCCGTGGCTGGTTCGACCGAGTCGTTCGACAATCTGACGAACTTTGACGAGGAGGCGAGGCGATGAAGCCACGATCCCGCAAAGCATTTACGCTCGTCGAACTGGTCGTCGTGATGGCGATCCTGATCAGCCTGTTCGGCCTCGTGCTTTCCGGTGCGCGGACGTCCCGCCGCGGAGCCGCCGATATTCGTCGGGGCGCCCAGCAGTTGGCCTCGATCCTGCTGGCCTCGCAGTCGCTCTCCCTCGGCAGTCCAACTGGGGCGGCTGTGATCATCGATTCCGAGGGAATCGTTTCCAAACTCGTGTCACAGGCCCGCCGCTTTCCCTTCATCGAGGGTGTTGTTGACCAAGGGATGCCACCAGCGAATCCGGCGGTGACGTCCACGGTTGTCACGCTGCAGCCGGACAATGACGATCCGCTTTCACTGCCGCATGGCTACAAGGTCCGATTCTTTGAGCGAACTGTGACGGCCGACGGCCCCCTTTCAGAATGGTTCTCGATGGCCTGCGAGTCTCCGCCGACTGCGACGGTGCGGTTGCGGAGCGAAGACGGCCAGACACCGCGGACAGCCCTGTGGCCAAGTGCGCCCAAGTCCGGCAAGCTCAGTTTTCAGGCGGCCCGCTACCCCATTCCGGCCGGTCTTTCCCAGGCGCTGCCGGAGGGAGTCGCCATCGACCTTCGTTATAGCGGCTATGGCGACCAGTCCCTGACAAACTGGGTTTCCTTCGCGGCCAAGGGGGCGATCGGGGTGGGCTTCGACCCGGTCGGAGCGGTCGACTCGCTGATGCAAAATGTGCTTCCGGAGGCAGGGAGGCGGCGCACGGTGCAACCGATCACGCCGCATGACCATATCTACTTCTTCGTGACGTTTCGCAGCGAGATCGAGGATCCCGCGGTGAATCCACTGGCGAGCGACAACGCCTTGTGGGTGGTGCTTCAGCCCCGCACCGGTCGCGTCACGATCGCGCCGAACGTGCCGCAGGAGCAGTCCGACGAGGCGGCCGTCATGGAAGCGAGAACCAAAGCCAGGCAAGGGACCAGCGTCGGGGGTTAACGAACCATGGTCCGTTCTCACGAGTATCCGTCTATCCAGCTCCCGAAAGGCATCACGCTCCTGGAGGTGCTGATCAGTTGCGCTCTCCTGATCATCGGCCTCACCGCCATCGCCGGCATGTTGCCCGCCGCCGGCACGAAGCTGGCCCAGGCCACCATCGAAGACCGGGCGGCGCTCCTGCTGTCCAACGCGATGGCCGAGGTTTCAAGCCGTGGGCTCGTCTCCACGGAGGCCTTCCCCGACGGAATCACGCAATCAGGTGTTCGGGCGGCCGTGTTCGGGATGGTGCTCGGTGAACTCCCGAATCTCGGCATGTTGCCGAACGGCCGAGCGGCGAGCGACTACTTCACCGACGCGGCCCCCGTGATCCGCGAGCGCTGCGGTTGCGAGCGGACGTTCTTTTTGGAGGACGTCCTCGCCTACGAGCGTTCGCCCTATGCGGACGTGCCGATGAACGCCTTCGCCCAAGACGATGCCGGCTTGGGGCCGCGAAAGGTGCGACGCGGTCTGTGCTGGGGGGCGATGCTGACCCCCGTCGGTGGCGGATCGACTCCGGGCAGCAAGGCGATCTTGTCATTCGGCATCTTCAACCGTGGCGGCAGGGCCGATGATGACGAGACCGAAACCGGCGTTCCGATCTCGCTGAAGCGGGCGGGAAGTTTTTACGAGGCGGCCATCGCCACCACCGAGTCGTTTCTCGGCGGCTGCTCCTGGCTGCTGGCGATCCCTTCCGATCCGACCCAGTCTCCGCGTTGGTTCCGGATCGGGACCTCCTGGAATGCGGAGGGCGAGGCCGGCGTCGTGAAGCGACTGATCATCGACAATCAGGCCCAGTTTGCGGAGTTGACCGGGAGCACGGCGCTCGATTCGACGGCGGTGGTCGTCGCCTTCGAGGGAATCGTGAGGGTCGATGAGCAGGTCGTGACACTGGATTGAAGGGTTTCGTGCTGGTTCAGTCAGACGGGCAGGAGTTCGGTCAGTCCGAAGGGGGCATGCAGGCCATGAAGACCGGGACACATCCAGTGGATCGCCGCGGCGCCTTGCTGTTGCTCGTGCTCTGTGTGCTGACGCTCTTTCTGCTGATGGGAACCGTGTTGCTGACGCTGGCGACCCGAACGCGCACGACCGCACACGCCTTTGCCTCGGCCACCGCGGGGCAGGCGGCCAGGCCGCTGCTTGCCCGCAATCAGCTTGATCGGGCGGTGCTCACGCTCCTGCGAGGCGGAGCCGATGCGGCTGAAGCCGGCCTGAGCGAGAGCCTGCTGGCCGACATGTACGGCACGGCTGCTCCGTTGGCGGGCACGGTGACGGAAATCGTGAACCAGGGCGTGCTCGTTCGGGCCACCGTGCAGATCACC
>JBJTPO010000736.1:0-1372 GCA_046075145.1 Planctomycetota bacterium | reverse complement strand
TGGATCGCGAACAGGAAGGTGAGCGGCGGATGAGGCAGCTTCTGCCGCAGGATCTCGAGCGCGGTTGTCAGCACCACGCCCACGCCGGCGCGGTCGTCGCCGCCGAGTCCGGTGGACGGGTCGGCGCTCTTCACGAATCGCCCTGCCACCACCGGCTTGGCCCCCTTGCAGACGGGCACGGTGTCCATGTGGGCCATGAACAGCCGCCGCGGGCCCTTGAGCGTGCCCGGAAGCTTGACGATCAGGTTGCCGCAGTTGCCCTCGAGCGGCGTCTTCTCGTGGGCTCGATCGACCATGATCGCAGCTGTCGGGCAGCCGGCGGCCCGCAGCGTCTTGGCGACGTGGTCGGCCACGGCCTTCTCCTCGCCGGAAAGACCGGGCATGGTCAGAAGATCGAGCACGGTGCGCCGGGCGCGGGTGAGGTCGGGGGCGGGCGAGGCGGCACGGGTCATGGAGCGGCTCCGGGTGGGGAGCCGACATGATACGCCGGGGGCGGTTTGGCGTGGTCCGCGAGAGGCGGCCCATGCCATGTCGCCAGACGCTCGCTCTGGGCATCCTGCCCTCCACTCGCTCGATGCTGGCCTGGCTTCGGCATCATGCCTGCGCTCGGCCATCAACGCCGGCTCCCTTGGCACGGGCCACCACTCGCTCGCCAGTTGAGGTGCCGGTGGGAGCAGCGTCACTCGCCACGGCGGCGGGCGAGCGCCGCGGCGCAGGCCGCGGCCACCCGCGCGGCGGAGTCGGAGACGTCGATCGGCCAGGTTTCGCACCGCGTGCACTGCTCCGAGTCGTCGCCCAGCCAGCCCTGCCGCAGTGCCGCCGCCGTCTCCAGGTCGGCCGCCACGATCCCGTCGCTCGAGCCGAGGGCCGCGCTGACGAGCCGGCGCAACGAGGGGCGGGGGGCGGCCGCGCGAAGATCGGCGCCGCCCACGTAGACCACCACCGGCGCGCCGGTCTCCACGGCCAGGTCGGTGAGGATCCCGGCGTGGAGCACGAAGATCGCGTCGGGATAGAGGGCGTCGGCGGCCTCGGCGATCACCTGACGGGCCGTCTCCCGGGCCAGTCCGAGGAGCCGTGAGGGAACATCCGCGACGGCGGCCAGGAAGGCCTCGGGCGCGCCGTCCTGCACGGCGGCCAGCAACCGGCGATTCGCGGCGGCGATGTCATGCAGATGGATGCCGTGCATGCCGGGGGGCTGCTCGTCGAGGCCGTGCAGGCTCGACGGTCCGCATACCGCCACGCTCGCGCCAGCGGCCACGAGGCCCGCGCTGAGCCGATGGATCCGGCTGTGCGGCGGGTCGCAGCAGCCGTGGTCGATGAGCAGGATCCGCATTCGCCGGCCGCCTCGCACGCGTGAACCCTCGAGCATGTG
>JBJTPO010000735.1:0-7555 GCA_046075145.1 Planctomycetota bacterium | reverse complement strand
GAGACGCAGGTCATCCGCGGGTCGAGGCCACAGGCGTCCCACCACGGCTCCCGGGCCCCGAGCGCCGCGCACGCGACCTCGACCACCCGCCCAGTGCCGACGCCGGTGACCGGAATCGCCGCCGCCTCGAGCAGCGGCTCGCCCATGTCCACCCGGACCTGCGAGCTGCGCGGGCCGCTGGGCCGCACGACCACCGTGAGCACGCCGCGGCCCGTCTCGATGGTGACAGCGCCGGCCGGCGCATGGCCGCGGGCCACGACCAGATGGGCCACGCAGCGCACCCCGTTGCCGCACATCTCCGACTCGCTGCCGTCGGCGTTGAACATCCGCATCCGGGTGGCCGCCCGCGACGAGGGCTCCACCAGGATCAGCCCGTCACCGCCCACGCCCCTGTGGCGATCCGAGATCCGCGGGGCCAGCGCCGCCGGGTCGGCGGGCGCCGCCTCGGTGAAGCGATCGACATAGACGTAGTCATTGCCGAGGCCGTGCATCTTCACGAACTTCATCATGGACTCACTGTAGCAAAGGACTGTCGCACCCGGAGCGACCCGGCGTCAGCGCTGGGGCTCCGCGCGCATGGCCGCCCGCGCGGCGGGGGGTTGGCCGCGCTGAGCCTGAAGTTTCTGGACGGCCGCGGGGAGCGTGGGGAACGCCTCGGTCGAGGTGACCGGCTCCCCGAGCGTGCCGTCGACGTGGACGAGCAGGAACTGCCCGCTCGCGCCGCCGAGCAGCCGCTTCATCGCCGGCAACTGGGTCTCTGACTTCCCCATGATCGGGCGGAAGGTGAGATCGATGTTGGAGTCGAGATCGACCTCCCCCGCCCCGACCAGGCTGATCGCGTCACCGGAGAGTTCGATGGCGTCGAGGTAGGCCCGCGGCCCCTCGATCCTGAAGTCGACGGTGCTGCTCTCGAAGGCGGTGCGATCCGGCGCCTTGACGCGGAGGATCTTCAGCAGCGCCACGATCACCGGCAGTTCGTAGAGGTCGGCGTCCCGCAGCCGCAACTGGCCGCGGCCCGTCAGCGAGTGCGTGCCGGCCCGCGAGCCGCTCACCTCGACCACACCATGCACCCGGCCGCGGGCCGAGGTCGGGCCGCCGGAGAGGTCCGCCCCCAGCCGGCCCAGGTCGGCGTCAGCGAGCGCCACGGCCACGGTGAACCGCCCGCCATCGCCGGCCGCCACGCTGCCATCGATTTGCATCGTGCCGCCGCCGACGCGTCCGCTGAGCCGCCGCGGCCCACCGTCGCCGGTTGCCGCCGCCGCTCCAAAGCGCGCGCCGCCGGGATCGATCACCAGCGGCCCGCGCACGCCCGTCAGCTGCAAACCACGCCAGGTCGCGCTGTCGATCGCGATCTCGCCCAGCGACCGCCACGTGCCGCCGTCGCTCGTCCCGCGCAGCCGGATGCCGCCGTGGACGTGCTCGAGCGGCACGCCGACGTCAAGCGCGGCCTGCTCCATGTCGAGCTGCATGTCCCAGGCCGCGGCCGCCGGTCCGGGCACCAGTTCCGTGCGGCCTCCGGCGAGGGTGACCTCGCGCGGTGCCGTCGTGTAGATGTCGAGTGCCCCATCGACCGACAGCAGACCCTTGAGCCGCACCCCGGCGACCGCCTCCTGGAGGCCGGCCGGAAGCGCGACGAGCACGTCGTGGTCGGCCCGAAACCGGTCCGCGGTGAGCCGCTCGAATGAGACGTGCCAGCCCCCGTCGGGAGTGAACCGGCAACGGCCTTCTGCGGAGACGGTCGTCCGGGCGTGCACGCCGCGGATTCCCTCGAACCGGAGCACTCCCTCCCGCCAGGAGAGCCGCCCGCGAAGCCGCTCGAGCCGGTAGGGAAACCAAGCCGGTTCGATCGACACCGTTTCGCCGACCGGCGTCGCATCGAGCTCCACCTCCGTTCGCCGCTCTCCCACCCGGTGGCGGACGCGAGCCGTGAACTCCGCCGTGCCGCGCGGTTCGACATCGTCCCAGATCCGGCACATGCCGGACGGGAGGGCGTCGCGGAGTTCGGGCTCGAGCACCACGCCCGTGCCGGTGAGGTGGAGCGTGAGTTCGTCCCCTCCCGCGGCGTCCGGCTCCAGGCTTCCGGTGCACCGCACGACGCCCGTGTCGTTGGTTCCGGTCACGTCACGGATGGTCCACCGCCGCCCCTCCATCCGGATGCTGCCCGTGACGTTCGAGAGCGGATAGGGGAAGCCCGCATAGGCCATCGTGCAGCGGTTCAGGCGGATGCCGAGCGTGTTGACGAACCCGCGCTCGACCCGCGGGTCGCGGTCGTGCTGGAAGGCGAAGTCGACGGTGCCGGTGGCCCGCAGCGTTCGCACGATCTCGGCCTGCCGGGCGGGCAACGCCGCCAGGAGCGACTCGTCGATCCGCATCGCCTCCCCGCGAACCTCGACCCGGCCGGGCACTCCGGGCGTGGCAGCGTCCAGCGTCCCCTCGACGTGCACCGGCTGGCCGCCGGCGAGCCCGGTGAGGTGCATCTTCACCGTGCCCGCCTCGTAGGTGACGGTGCCGACCGTGCGATCAACGCGATAGGGAAACCGATAGTACGTCAGCGACACGTTGCGGCAGCGGACCGCCAGCTCCGGTGTCACGACTCCAGCCCGCCGGACGATCCGGGTCCGAAGGTCGACCTCGCCGGCCGGCAGCAGCTTGCTCCAGTGCGAGGCCAGCGACGCCGGCAGGAACGGCTCCCAGTGACGGCCGACGATCAGCCGCTCGGCCTCCAGATCGAGGTCCAAGTCAGCGTCGGTCGACCAGCCCGCCATCCGGCCCGAGGCCCGCAACAGGGTGGAACCGGAATGCCCCTCCAGCCGCTCGCAGGCGATGCCGGAACGGTCCGCCGTGAACATGGCCTGGATGTCCGTGATCGCCTGCGGCAACGACGCATGCTCGTAATGGCCCGACTCGAGCGATCCGTTCACGGTGAAGGCGGCCGCCTCGAGCGCGCCGAGCGAGCCGGCGATGGTCCAAGCGAGGTCGATGCGGCCTCTGAGGCCCGCCAGGTGGTCGGCCAACGGGGCCGCGGCCGGCAGCAGGCCCCGGAGCCGGGGCGAGAGGTCGAGCGCCGCGATCCGGCCCCCGATCGCGAAGCAGCCCGTGGCGTCGAGATGCCCCTCGAGGTCGGCGTGGTCGAAGAGATCGCCAGCCACCCTGCCGCGGAGCACGGTCCGGGCGACGGCGGCGGGCGCGGCCTCCGGCCGCAGCTCGAGGCTGACGTTGCGCAGCAGGAATCGGCGGCCTGCAGTCGCATCGTCCACCGCCAGGGTGGCGTCCTCGACATCGACGGGGATCCCGGGCCCTGCGCCGCGAGCGGCCAGCAGCTCAGCGACGTTCCATCGGCCCGTGGCGTCACGGCTGGCCTGCACGACCGGACGACGCAGACGGATGGCCGTGATCCGTGGCTCGCCCGTGGCCAGTTCGGCCAGGGTCGTGCCGCACGCGATGTCGACCTCGTCGATCGCGAGCATCGGCCGGGTGGGCGGGCCCGCCGAACCGTTCCCGGAACCATCTCCGGAACCGCCCGCCGAAAGCGAGACGCCGCGCACCAGGATGCCCTCACCCTCGACGAGGCTCGCCGACCGGACGGTCACCACGAGTTCGGGAAACCGGTCCCTCAGCCGCGCCTCGACGCGGCGCCGCACCTCCTCGCCGATCCGCTGCGAACCGAGCGCGGCGGCCACGACCACCGCCGCCACCGACAGCGGCAGCGCCCAGCGAACGAGCGTCCAGAGGGTGTCGGCCAGCGGCTTCACGTGGGTGACGGCGGGGGGCGGTCGGCGCGAACTTTCGGAGGCGGCCCGGCATCCCACCGGTCGCCGGCGCAAGGCCGCTCGAGGGGCGGGAAACTAGGGATCGCTCCCACCCCGGGTCAACCCGCTGCCCGCAACACACCGCCGGCCAAAACCCGCCATTTCTCCAGCCTGCGCCAGTTGCTATAGTCTCGCCACACGTCGGCGGCGGGGGGCCCCAGCATCGCACCGCAGCCCCCCCGGCCCGTCCGATTCCACCCCGCCCGGAGTCCGCCTGCATGGCCGCGCATCACATCGACGACTCGACCTCCGCCGGTATGGTTCCCAACGCGTCCCGTCTCCTGTGGGCAGGTTTCATGGCGATCCTCGCGGCGGGCGTCGGCTTCGCGATCCGCGGCGGCATCCTCGGCCAGTGGGCCGAGCAGTACGGCTTCACGCAGACGGAACTGGGGGCCATCACCGGCGGCGGCCTGACCGGCTTCGGAATCATCATCCTGCTCTCGAGTCTGATCGCCGACCGGATCGGATTCGGGCCGCTGATGCTGGCGGCCTTCGTGATGCACCTCGTTTCGGCGGCGCTCACGCTGGCGACCGGCGCGGCCTTTGCCGCGGGGGGCAAGCCGCTCGCCTTTCAATGCCTTTTTTGGGGCATGTTCCTGTTTGCCATCGGCAACGGCATCGCCGAGGCGGTCGTCAATCCCTTGGTCGCGGCGCTGTTCCCAAAGAACAAGACCCACTACCTCAACATCCTGCACGCCGGCTGGCCCGGCGGTCTCATCCTGGGCGGGCTGGCCAGCTATTTCATGGCCGGAAACGACGCCACGAAGCCGGTCGCCTGGCAACTGCAAATTTCGCTGTTCCTCGTCCCGGTCGTGCTGTACGGCCTGATGATGATCGGGCAGCGGTTTCCGAAGAGTGAGGCGAGCAGTTCGGGCGTCTCCTATCGGGACATGCTGGGGGAACTCGGGCTGGCCGGCGCCGCCGTGATCTGCTGCCTCCTGGCCCTGTTCTTCAAGAGCGACCTCGGCCTGTCGCCGCTCGTCTCGGCCGGCATCGCGGCCGGCCTGCTGGCGGTGTTCGGCCTAGCGACGGGCTTCCGCTTCGGGCATCTCCTGCTGGCCTTCCTGCTGCTGGTTCACGCCATGGTCGGCTACGTCGAACTGGGCACCGACTCGTGGATCTCGAAGATCACCGGCGCCATCATGGCCAATCCGGCGAACGGCCTGCTGCTGTTCGTCTACACATCCAGCCTGATGTTCATCCTCCGGTTCTTCGCGGGACCGATCGTCGAGAAGATTTCCCCGCTCGGTTTGCTCGCCGTTTCGGCGATCTTCGGGGCCATCGGCCTGACGCTCCTCGGCAACGCCGAGGGGGCCGTGATGTGCGTCGCCGCCGCGACGGTCTACGGGATCGGCAAGACCTTCCTCTGGCCGACCATGCTCGCGGTCGTGAGTGAGCAGTTCCCGAAGGGTGGGGCGATCACGATCGGTGCCGCCGGCGGCGTCGGCATGCTGGCAGCCGGGCTCCTTGGCGGTCCGGGCATCGGCTTCCTGCAGGACAAGAACGCCTCGGAGAACCTGCAGTCGGCGAATAAGGCCGTGTTCGAGCGGTATCGTGCGCCCGAGGAGAACACATTTCTCTGGTACAAGGCGGCCGGACTCGACGGGGCGAAGGTGGGTGTGCTCGAGGATGGCGGCAAGGAAGCGGAGCGGGCGCTGGCCCTGCTGATGAAAGATCAGGCCAAGCCCGAGACCGTCGCCGCGCAGCAACAACTGGTCGACTGGTGGACCGGCACCGCGGCTGCCACCAGCGCGGAAGACAAGCCGCTCGTCGAGGCGGCCGGGCTGTTCGGGGGCCGGCAGGCGCTGAAGCTGACCGCCTTGGTACCCGCCGCGATGCTGATCTGCTATTCCGCGCTGCTGGTCTGGTTCATGCTGCGGGGGGGATACCAGGCCCGTGGCGTCGGGCACTGATCGTCAGCCCGGGGGCCGCAGCGTGAGTTGCCCGGGACCACCGGCTCCGACACGGATACCCCCCGGAAAGTCGGTGCTGCCAAGGTCCGCGGCCGTGCTCCCAGCAGCCAGAGCCGCAAGTCGGCCGTAGTGCTCTGCCGTCATGTCCCGCCGCGGCCAATGCTCACGGTCCCACAGCCTGGTGAACATCTCCGCAAGCAGGCACCGATCGAGGCTGCCCAGGCCGGCGGTTCGCAGCACGACCATGCCGTCGTCCCGTCGGCTCGCGTGCAGGTCGAGGAGATGCTCCGCGGCGCTCGCGAGCGCCGCAGCCGACGCGGCCGCCTGGCCACCGAGCCGCACGATCGCCTCGGCCGCTGCCGGATAGGGCCCACCGTGCACCGTGGGAGGATCGCGTGGCGGAGGAAGTTCCGGGCCCGCCCCAGGTCCGCATTGGTGGCATCCTCCCGCCAGTCCTGGCCCGCCGCCGCGAGAAAGGCCCGCACGCTCGCGCGGGGGACGTGCAGCAGGGGCCGAAGGAGGGCGACGCCGTCGGCCAACCGCCGGGAGCGGCGCATCCCGGCCAGACCGGCCACCCCGGTGCCCCGCAGCAGGCGATGGAGGATGGTTTCCGCCTGGTCGTCGGCCGTATGCGCCACCAGCACGTGCCGGGCCCCGGCCTCGTGGGCGGCCTCGGCCAGAAACTCGTACCGCAGCCGCCGGGCCCGTCCCTCGAGCCCCTCCCGCCCCACCGCGGCCGCCACGTCGAGTCGCCGGCCGACGAACCTCGTGCCCAGCCGCTCGGCCAACTGCCTCACAAACTCGGCGTCGGCGGCGGACTCTGCCCGGAGGCCATGATCGGCATGGGCGATCACCAGCCGGCTGACCGCCGCAGCCGGCGTCAGCCGGGCGACCGCCAGGGAGAGGGCCACGCTGTCTGCCCCGCCTGAGACGGCCACCAGGCTGGGGAAGGCCCAGTCGTGCGCCGGCGGCAGCCCGGCCGCCAAGGCGGCGAGAAACGCCGCTTCCGCGGCCGGAATCGGGGGCGTCGAGGACATGGGCAGGCTCCGTAGGCTGCATTGTGCCATGCCCCTCGGGCGACCGTCCGGCGGAATCCCAAGCGGCATTGAGCGGCCTGCGGCCTGCGGCTAGCCTCCCCCGTCGCCCGGCCCGCCTCCCGAGGAGCCCCCGCATGCACCCCCTGTTCCACCGGCTCGCCCTCGTGGCGCTGCTGCCACTGCCCCTGGCAACGGGCTGCTCGACGCTGTTGACCGTCGCCTACCTCGTCCAGCCGGCCGACATGCCCGCCGAGTACAACGGCCTCAAGGGCAGCAAACTCGCCGTCGTCTGCCGCCCCATCATCGAGCTCGAGTTCACCGACGCCGGCTCGGCCCGTGATCTCGCCACCCTCGTGGGAAGCCAGATCGATCAGCAGGTGCGGCGGGCCACCACGGTCGGTCAGCACGAAGTGTCCCGCTGGATCGACGAGAACGACTGGACCGACTACCAGTCCGTGGGCGGGGCGCTCGGCGTCGATCACGTGGTAGGCATCGACCTCGAGGAGTTCCGGCTGCATGAGGGCTCGACCCTCTACCGGGGTCGCGCCGCCGTCAACGTGCGGGTGTACGACATCAAGGACAAGAAGGTGGTGTTTCAGAAGCGAATCGACGATTTCGCCTTCCCCACCAACAACGCGATCCCGGCGACCGACATGTCCGAAGCCGAGTTTCGCAGCACGTTCCTTCGGGTGCTGTCGGAGCGGATCTCGCGGCTGTTCCACGCCTATGAAAGCCGCGAGGTGTTCGCGGAGGAGAGCCTGACATTCTAGTTTCACGGCTTCGCGGCCATCCATGG
>JBJTPO010000734.1:0-7403 GCA_046075145.1 Planctomycetota bacterium | reverse complement strand
GCCACGCCGCCGTGGAACTGGTGGAACGTGCCCTCGCCGAGCAGGGTCACGAGCGTGCCGGCACGCTCGCACGCGCGGCGATAGAAGTCGAGGTTGACCATCCCACCCCCCGGCGTGACGAACCGCTCGTCGAGGCCTCCGAGCGCGTCCCACGATTCGCGTGGCAGCGCCAGGCAGTTGCTCTCGTTGATCGGCCGAAACCAGCCCGCTCGCGATGACGCGGCGAGGGACGAGATGCGAAACAGTTCGTAGCCGTCGGTCCGCCAGTCGACGGTCTCGAGCAGTCGGTCCTCGGCCGCCTGGCCATAGCCCTCGAGGATCGACTCGTTCTGCACCTTCGGGCCCAGGTGCCAGGCGAGCGTCGCCACCACGGGGTCGGGAAACATCCGTAGGCCTGTCAGCAGCCCCCTGACCACGCCCGGCGAAAGCATGCGCGCGCCGTCGATGCACACCGCGAGCGCCGCCCCGCGGGCCTGCCGGGCCGCCGCGTTCACCGCTGCGCCGGGCGACGGCGTCCGCCCGGCCCGCAGGATGCGGAACTGCGGCCCCTGAGCGGCGACGAGCGATTCGTCGAGCGCGGGCCGCGATCCGGCGTCCACGGCGATCACCTCGTAGTCGTCGGCGGTCACCTGCCGCTGATACAGGGTCGAGAGCGTGTGCAGCGTGCGCACCGCCTCCCGTGGCATGTCGTGGAAGACGACGATGATCGTCAGCGGCGGCGTCATCCGGCGGTGATCCTCCCAGGCCGTCCCAGCCGTTCCTCACGGCGGCCCTGATCTGGGCTCACATTGTACGATAGAGGTCATGAGCGACGGACAAGCCAAGGACCGAGCGACGCCGGCAGACGCTCCTCGACCGAGGGCCGGGGACCATGATTACCGGGCCTTCGTCGGTCCGCCCGAACGGTACGACCTCATCGCGGCGATGACCTTCAACCTGCTGACCACGCTGGGCCTGCGGGAGCATCATCAGGTGCTGGACATCGGCTGCGGATCGCTGCGGGTGGGCCGGTTGCTGATCCCCTACCTGCGGTCCGGCCACTACACCGGCATCGAACCCAACCAGTGGCTGGTCGACGAGGGCATCGAGCGGGAGACCGGTCGGGACCTGATTGCCCTCAAGCAGCCTCGCCTCCTGTTGGCCGACGGGGCCTCTGGCCTCGCCCCGGAGGAGCGGTTCGACTACGTCTTCGCCCAGTCGATCTTCAGCCACTGCGGACTGGATTTGATCGAGCGGTGGCTGCGGGAGATTCATCCGCGAATGAGGGCGGATGGCGTGTTCGTGGCGACGTTCTTCCCCGGACTCCAGGACAGTGCCAGTCGGGGCTGGAGCTATCCCGCCAACGTGCGGTATCGGACGGCCACCGTCGCTTCCCTGGCCCGCGAGGTCGGGTTCGCGTTTCGCCTGCTCGACTGGACCCATCCGTCGCAGCAGTGGGCGCTGCTGTCGAAGGGCGGGTATGACGCCAGCTGGCTGGACGGGCCGGAAACGCTGTCCTGGAACCTGATGGCCGAGCGGTTCGGCGTGAGGCTGGGGCCGACGCCGGCCGCCGGGCGATCCCGGCCGTAGCCGCGGCGGGCCGGGCAGGGTCGGATCAGGGCGATGCGTCGTCCGCGGATGCCCGTGCGACAGCCAGCTCGTCGAGCCGCTCGAACCCGGTGCCGAACTCCTCCATGAGCCGGACCGCCTCCGGATCACGCGTCACCAGCCGCACCATCGCCGGGTCGAGCCGGTGGCGCCACCGGTCGTCATGGAACACCCGGCCGAGTCTGGCCAGGTAGTAGTCGCGATCCCAGGTGGCTCCCTTGCCGCCCGGCACGACACTGATGGCCGCGCCGTTCCCCGCCATCGCGTGATGCTCGTGCTCCCAGTACCTGAGATGCTCGGGTCCGTACTGGAATCCGAGAAACGTCGACACGGTCTGCAGCAGGTGTTCGGAGTCGAGGCACGCCAAGTCGTACGACATTCGCAACGTCGGCAGTCCGAGCGCGGCCAGTTCGGACTGCTGCCGGATCACGCGCTGTTTCCAATCGGACAGCATCGTCGCGGCGTCGAGGGTCGGCTTCCGGCCGGTCGCCGAGGTGATCCAGCCCCGCGGATCCCGGACGAGATGGATGAGCCGTACGGAAGCCGGGTCACAGGCTCCGGCTACCAGCAACTCATCCAGCCAGTCCAGGAACTTGCTGTTGTCGATCAGCGTGTTCACGCCCCGGGAAGCGAACCGCGTCATGGGCAGGGAGTAGGCCTCGTCCACGCGAGCGGTGGTGATGCCGTGCAGGACTTCGCAGTGAGGCAGCCCCTTGTGCCGGCAGCTGCGGCACTCGCAGTCACGGGTGCCCCGGAATCGCCGCCAGTGCTCGCCGAGGTTGGCCGCTCGCGGATGGCTGCCCAAGACGAACGACAGCCAGGTCGAGCCACTCCACGGGGAGGAGACGATGAAGATGATCTGGGGCGGATGCATGTGCCGTGCGCCCTCGGCGACTCGCGACCTGAAGCCGACGCCAACCATACGTCGGCCGGCGACGCGGCCGCAAGGATCGACCGTGCACGGGACGGGCGCGACGTGGCCGGGGCGCGAGGGTCACAGGGGCTGGTGGAGCCATGGGCGATACCTCGACCGAGATGTCCGCCGCACGATCCGAGCCGCCCCACCACGCTGGTGATCGGGTCATCGGCTTGGTGAGAAGGGCCCGTATTGCGGCCAAAAACCGCTTTTTGGCCACCGGCGGCAGGGTGCGGCCGCGGTGGCGCTCAGCATGTTGGTGAGCCCGGCGTCGCGGCCGATCGGCCACTTCCCTCGGCTTGGATTGCCGCACACACCTTCTTTTTCGCGGCGTCTGCCGACGCAACACACGCTGCCGCGGTTTTGGCACGCCAGTTGCCTCTCTCAATGTTGTCGCGAGTTGTCGCGGCCTTCGACGTGAGATGTCGGGTGCCGCCGCTCGTGGAGAGATGCAGAGATATGGATGCGAGGACGGCGCGTCCGTCCGTTGAGTTGAGGAGGTGACCCATGATGGTCGTCGCGGTTGGGATTACGAGCGAGGAAGTGCGGTCGCTGGCCGGTGGATCCGCGATGCGGCCCGCCCAGCGGTTGCCCGGATTGCTCAAGTGCCTTGTCGTGTCGGGAAACGAGGGACTGCGGTCCCGCCTGAACACGATGGCCGAGTTGTCGGACTGGTCGGCGTGTGAGACGCCGGCCGACGCCGTCGAGCTCAGGTCGGTGGTGGATGGTGACTTTCATCTGGTGGTCGTCGATGTCGGCAGTCCGCTCGGCGAGCGGGTCAACGACACGGTCGAAATCGCCGAGGAGTTCGCAGGTCGGCCCGGCACGCTGCTCGTGGTGTGCGGTTCGGGCGACACCGTGGACGAGGAGTTGTGGGCCCGTCATTTGGGCGCCTGGGTGTACCTGCCCGGGGTGACTGGCGGAGACGCGCTCATGTCCCTCTTTGCGGAGGCCCGGCGGGTCGTCGAGCGCCGGGGTGCTTACCAGTTTGTCTAGGACCGCCCGTGGCCGCGCGGCCATCGGCGTTCCGTCAGTGAGGGTTCGTGGATGAGAGTCCGGTTCCGGCCGTGCGGCTGGCGGACGAGCTGGTTGGATTCGTGATTTCGCCCCGCTTCGGGGCTCATTTGCAAAGGAGCAGTGTCATGAGCGCAGCTGTGGAAACCTATCGTGACGAGATGGAGGCGACCTACGCGGTCGACTTTTCCCGCGACCGCGAGCCGATCCAGGCGCGGAAGCGATTCCCCGAATATCGCCGCTCGGGCGGCGCCCCGACGCGGGTGGGCGGGATGCACTGCCGCCGCGCGAAGCGATGGACCTGGGGCAGCGGGCGAGGTGCCCGGACGCTCAACGCGCGGGCCTTCGTCGGAGCGTTCGCCTTCGCCGTGGCCAGTGTCGCCTCGAGCGTGCTCGGCGTGACGATCGACATGCGGACGATCAATAACGCCGGCAACGCCAACTCTTCGGCCGGCATGGGCGGGGTGTCCTACGTCTACCAGATCGGCACCAACGAAGTGACCAACACTCAGTACGCCGAGTTTCTGAACGCCGTGGGTAGGTCCAATACCAACGCCATCTACAACGCCAACATGGGGAGCAACGCCCTGGGCGGCATCACGCAGGCCGGGACATCGGGCAGCTTCACCTACAGCGTGAAGTCGGGATTCGGAAGCCGGCCGGTCACGTTTGCGACCTGGTGGGGTGCGGCTCGGTTCGCGAACTGGCTGCAGAACGGGCAAACGACGAATGTCGCCAGCATGGAGACGGGCTCATACACCCTGAACAACGCGACCTCCGGGGCGCCCGTGGCCCGGAATGCTGGTGCCGGGTTCGTGCTGCCCTCGCTGAACGAGTGGTACAAGGCAGCGTTTCACACCGGCGGATCGGCATCCACGGCCTACACGCTCTATGGAACGAACTCCAACACGCAGCCCACGCCCACGGTGACGAACACGGCGCTCGCCAATCAGGCCAACTTCAGCACGGTCGGGACGAATCCGCTGCCGGTCGGTTCCTATAGCAACTCGACCTCGTTCTACGGGCTCTACGATACGATGGGCAACGTGATCGAGAT
The DNA here is from genome assembly GCA_046075145.1 of Planctomycetota bacterium. Lineage (GTDB taxonomy): Bacteria > Planctomycetota > Planctomycetia > Pirellulales > UBA1268 > QWPN01. Next base: position 2,829 of record JBJTPO010000734.1, on the reverse strand, counting down.
GACCGACACGGTCAACACGGCGAATGGCAATCAGTACCGGGCCATGGGTGGTGCGTGGAACACTACGACGGCCAACCTGCTCGCCCAGTACAGCAGCAACCCCTCGAGCATCGTCGGCCTGACGACGACCTCTGGTTCCAACAGCCTCGGGTTCCGGATCGGCAACGTCCAGGCTGTGCCGGAGCCGGGTACGATGGCCCTGGCCGGATTCGGCCTGGCCGGCCTCGGTGGCCTGGAGTGGAGCCGCCGCCGCAAGGCGAAGGCTCGTCTCGCCAGCTGATCGGCTGACCCGACGCACGATTCCAACAAAGCCCCGGCCCTCGCACCTGCGAGGGCCGGGGTTTTTCGTGCGCCTCGGGTCGTGTCCGTTGACCCGTCGCGAACACCGGTGGTAGGGTCGCTGCGATGAACGATCGTCACGACCTGGAGGGTTCCTCGCGACGGCCAGGGCAGGTCGGTCCGGCCGACGATGCCACGATCATCTCCGGGAACGCGGGATCGGTGGCCCACGCATCGAAGTCGCCCCCGCCCTCCATGACCGGTCGCGTTGGAACCACGGCGGAGATCGGCCGCCTGCTCGCGGGCTCGATGCTCGGGCCCTACCGGCTCGACGAGTTCGTCGGCGGCGGTGGCATGGGGGCCGTCTTCCGGGCGCTCGACACCACGCTCGACCGGACCGTGGCGGTCAAGGTGCTGGCCCGCCGCCAGTCGGACGACGAGGAGACGCTCCGACGGTTTCGCAACGAGGCCCAGTCGGCGGCGCGCCTCGACCACGAGAATATCGGCCGCGTGCATGCGGTCGGGAGCGAGGGCGACTGGCACTACATCGTCTTCGAGTTCATCGAGGGCACCAACATCCGCGACTTGGTGCGGGCGGATGGCCCCTTCGATCCGGCCCGCACGATCGACGTGGCGATCCAGGTGGCCGATGCGCTCGAGCATGCCTCAGAGCGGGAAATCGTCCACCGGGACATCAAGCCCTCCAACATCGTGATCACGCCGTCCGGCCGGGCCCGGATCGTCGACATGGGCCTTGCCCGCCTCCATCAGGTCGATGGCGATGCCGACCTCACCGTCAGCGGGATGACCCTGGGCACGTTCGACTACATTTCGCCCGAGCAGGCCCGCGATCCGCGGGCGGCGGACGTCCGCAGCGATCTCTATTCGCTCGGTTGCACGATGTTCTTCATGCTCGTCGGCCGGCCGCCGTTCGCCGAGGGCACGATGGTGCAGAAGCTGCTGCAGCATCAGCAGGCGGCCCCCCCGGTCATCGACGAGATTCGGCCGGAGGTGCCGCGACGGCTGGTGGCGGTGGTCGAGCGGCTGATGGAGAAGGATCCGCTCGACCGGTACCAGCGGCCAGCCGTGCTGGTGGCCGACCTCCTCGCCTGTGCCGAGGCCGAGGGCTACGCGATCGCGGTGCCCCGCCCCACGACAGTGGTGCTCGCGCCGGAGGCGGCGGCCGAATCGCGGCTGCCATGGCTGATCCCGGCTCTCGCGCTCGCGGTGACGGTGGGCATGCTCTGGGTCCGCTCGGCGAGCGAGCGGCGATCCGGCGGGCCCGACGCCATCCAGGAGGCGAGCCCGCCCGAGCCCGCCGCGCCGCCGACGGGGCCTGGCGAGGCAGCCTCGCGCCGGATCACGACCGCGGCCGAGTTCAACGCGGCCGTCGAGGGGCTGACCGAGGATCGGATCGTCGAACTGGACTTTGACGGTCTGATCGATGTCGTGCCCGTTGAAGTCGCCGGTCGCCGGCTGGAGATCACGGCCGCTGCCGGGCGACAGCCGGTGCTGCGACTGGGCGGCGGCACGGAGGGAAGCGGACTCCGGATCCGGGGGGGCAGCCTCGCGGTTCGCGGCGTGGGGCTCCACCTCGCGGACGCGCCCGGGGCGGACGGGCGGAAGGCGGCCCGGCGCAGTCTCGTGACGGTCGTGGCCGGACGCTTCGAGTGCGTGGGAGGCGTGTTGCGGATGCCGGACGGTGATCCCCCGGTGGGCGAGCCGCGGGCGGCCGCGTTCTTCACCGTTGCCGGACCGGATGCCGTGGACGCCGAGATTTCGCTTGCCGGCGTGCGGGCCGCCGGGGGGGCCGATCTGTTTCAGGTGGCGGCGGCCGGGGGCGGGCGGGTCGTGCTGCGGTGGGACGGCGGTGCCGCCTCCACGCCAGCCCATCTACTCTCGCTCGAAGGCTCCCGTGCCACCGTCTCGGTCGAGTGCAGGTTCGAGGATCTCGTGGCGGCGTGCGGGACAGGGCTCGTGATCTCGCGAGACTCGCCGGTGTCACCGCTGCCCGCCCGGCTCGTGATGCAGGCGTCGGGGTGCCGGTTCGTGGTCACGGATCCCATGCGGCCGTTCATCGAATGCTCGGGGATCGCGACCCCGGCTGAATACGCCGCCGCGTTGACCTGGCAGGATCGGAACGGGAGGTACGAGGGGGGGACGGCGTTCCTGCGGATCGACGGGGCGGACGAACGGGTCGAGCAGGCCTTCGGTGAGCCGGGTCTCTCGCTCGTGCACGACCCCGTTGCCGGGACCCTGCCGCAGCCGGCGAGCTGGACCGGCTGGGGGCTTTGAACGGCCAGAGCGAAACCTTGGGGGCCCTCAGGCCAGTTTCCCCCCGGGGATTACTTGACGCTGACGGCGTTCCGGGGTTTGATGAAGGGGCTGCGGCCGGGATGTCCCGCCGCGGGATGATGGCCTTCATGGAGTGACTCGATGACCCGCACCAGCCTCTGCTTCCGGCTCGCCGCCCTGACGGCGGCGATCGTCCTTGGATCCGCTTCGCGTGAGGCTTTTGCGATCAAGCAGTTCGCCGACGAGTTCAAGGCG
>JBJTPO010000733.1:0-1352 GCA_046075145.1 Planctomycetota bacterium | reverse complement strand
CCCACCTCGTCGAGAAACAGCGTGCCCCCGTCGGCGAACTCGACGAGGCCCATCCGCCGGGCTTCGGCGCCGGTGAAGGCGCCCCGTTCATGGCCGAAGAGCTCGCTCTCCAGGAGCGCGTCGGGGATCGCCCCGCAGTCGACCGGCACGAAGGGCCCGCCGGCTCGGCGGCTCCCACCGTGGATCGCGCGGGCCACGAGTTCCTTGCCGGTGCCGGTCTCACCGGTCACGAGCACATCCACCGAACTCGCCGCCACCCGTTCGATCAGTGAATAGACCGCCCGCATCGCCGGGCTCTCCCCCAGGAAGCCGGCGAACGAATAGGGCCGCTCAATGGCGCGGCGGAGCACCTCCTCGGCCGCCCGCCGCCGGGAGCCCGAGAGGAGCCGGACGGCCGCGTTTTCGAGATCGGCCTCGGCACGGTCGAGTTCGAGATAGTCGCAGGCGTCGGCCTGGAGGCAGGCGCGAGCCGTGGCGACCTCCGGCTTGGGATCGATCACGATCACCGGCAGCTGCGGGTCGGCCTTGCGGAGCGCGGCCAGCAGCGTGTCGGGCCGTGGCCCCGAGCGTGCCGCCAGGATGGCGAGATCCCAGGCATCGCGGGCGATCGACCCGAGCGTGGCGTCCAGGAACCGCTCATGACGCACCTCCAGCGGATGAAGGCGGGCCAGCACCCGGGCATAGGCGAGGCCGGCGGGGCCGGCAGGATCGACGACGATGATGCGCGGCTGCTGCACGGACGGCTCGACGGACTTCCGCGGGGCGAGCGCGGGCCGCCCGCCGACGCGATCGTGAAACGGCAGTATGCAGCCCCCCGCATGCCCGGGCAACCGCCGCGGCGGCCTGCCGCGGCCATGAACCTCTGGTAAAGTGCCGGTTTTCGCCACCTTCGTCGCTGCGAGCAATTTGCCCCATGGCCATCGACTCCTACGCCCCGTGCCCGGGTGGCACCGGCAAGAAGCTCAAGTTTTGCTGCCCCGATCTGATCGGCGACCTCGAGCAGCTCGACCGGCTCATCGAGGGCGACCAGATCTCGGCCGCGCTCGACCAGGTGAAGCGCCTGGAGGAGAAGACGCCGGGCCGCCCCTGCCTGCTGGCGACGCGGACGAAGCTCGAACTCGGCACCAAGCAGTTCCCGGCCGCCGCCGAGACCAGCCGGCGGTTTCTCGAGGCCTGCCCCGACAACCCGCTGGCACTCGGCCACGCGGCGATCAGCGACGCGATCGCGGGGCGGATCCAGGAGGCCGCGTCGCTCTTCGACAAGGCCCGTGACGCGGCCCTGGGGGGAGGGGGGAAGGGGGAGGGGGGGGGGGGGGTGGTGTGTGAGGTTGTGGGTGTTGTGGGTGCGCTCG
>JBJTPO010000732.1:0-7798 GCA_046075145.1 Planctomycetota bacterium | reverse complement strand
CCCAGCAGCGCGGCGGCCTTGAGCTGCACGCCGCCGCAGGCGGCCAGCATCTGCGCGATGAGTTCCCGCTCCACGCGGCTGACCACGCGGTCGAAGAGCGCGTCGTCGCCGGCCGGGGCCGTGGCCAGCCCCTGCTCCACGAGCTCGCGGGCCAGGCTGTCGAGGTCGCCGCCGCGGCCGGGCATCACGGCCGTCTCCCGGCCACCGCGGATGCCGGCCGGCAGGAGGTCGGAGGTGATCTCGTCGGTGGGCGCCATCACCACGCACCGCTCCACCACGTTCTGCAGCTCGCGGACGTTGCCCGGCCAGTGGTAGCGGACGAGCGCCTCGGCGGCGTCCTTGTGGATGTGGACCACGTAGCGGTCGTTCTGCTCGTTGTAGATCTCGAGGAAGTGGCTCACGAGCAGCGGGATGTCGTCCCGCCTCGCCCGCAACGGCGGCAGCACGATCGGCACCACGTTGAGCCGGTAGTAGAGATCCTCGCGGAAGCTCTCCTTGGCCACTTCGTCGAGCAGGTCGCGGTTGCTCGCGGCGCTCACCCGCGTGTCCACCCGGATCGTCTCGGTGTCGCCCACCCGCTCGAACTCCCGCTCCTGGAGCACGCGGAGGAGCTTCACCTGGAGTTTCGGGGTGGTGGAGTTGATCTCGTCCAGGAAGATGGTGCCCGTGTGGGCCGCCTCGAACCGGCCGGCCCGATTGGCCACGGCGCCGGTGAAGGCGCCGCGGACGTGGCCAAAGAGTTCGCTTTCGAGCAGGCTCTCCGAGAGGGCGCCGCAGTTGACGCGGACGAACGGGCCGGTGCCGCGGGGGGAGAGTTCGTGGATCGCCTTGGCGATCAACTCCTTGCCGGTGCCCGTCTCGCCGAGCAGCAGCACCGAGGCGTTGGAGGCCGCCACCCGCCGGGTGGTGGCGTAGACCTCGAGCATCGCCGGGCTCGAGCCGATCAGGCCGGTGATCGGGGCGGTCGGCGGCTCGTCACCGTCGGGGGCGGATGGGCGCAGCATCAGCGGGGGAAATCGTGTTCTTCCTGCCCGCCGCCTCGAGCACATCCAGGATGTCACCGGCGGCACGGCGGGCCGTGTCGTCAGCCGATCGATTGTACCGTCCGTAGGCAGCGAGCATCTGACCGCTTTCGAGCAGGATTCCCCACCGGTCCAGGCTCGCCTCGAAGGCCGACTTGGCCACCAGCCGGGCCGGCTCGGGCAGGTCGCTGCGGCGGGCCTCCTGCTCGAGCGCCGCCTGGGCCCCGGCCCGGCCCATGGAGGCCAGGAGCGAGGCGGCCGCGGCGTAGAGCTGCTGGTTCAGAAGCGCGAGTTCGGCCGTCTCCTGGGCGGGCGAGATGTCCCAACCACGGCGACCGAGCCGGCCGAGCAGCCCGAGCGCCTCGCGGGCCCGCACGAGCCGCACCTCGGCGGCGGTGTTGCGGCTCGTCGGATGGACCGCGGCCGGCCCCGCCGCCTGCGCGAGCAGGTCGGGGAACCGTGGCGGCATGATCTGCCTGCCGGTCTCCGGATCCACCACGGGTTCAAACAGGCTCTCGAGCCGATCGACGATCGCCACCCGATCGAGGTCGCAGAACGAGAGGACGAGCCGGGTGAGATACTTGCCGCGGCCGTCGTCGTCGAGCGGATCGACGACCACCATCACGGCCGGGATATCGCCCAGGCCCTGCTGCTGGAGCAGCTGCGTGGTCTCGAGCGCCGTCGGTGTGACGAGCCGCGCGGCCAGGAGCACGAGCACCGTGTCGGCATTGCCGCGGGCGGCGAAGATCGCCTGCCGACCGGTTCGCACCACGACGGGCTCGTAGCCGTGGCGGGAAACGCCGGCGGCCAGCTCGTGGGCCACCGCGAGTTCGGGATGGGCGACGACCACCCGGTCACGGCCGGTGGCCGTGGCCGCGAACAAGAGCGTCTCGAGGACGCGGCTCGATCCGCGGTAGGGCGGTTCGCCGGCCGCCAGCGCGAGCGCCCGGGCCGCGGCAAACTGCAGCGTCGCATCCGGCACGCCGAGCGCCCTCACGAGCGCGTCGCGGACATCCGGCGGCAGCGTGCCGGCCGTTCCGGCCGGGGCCGTGACGGCCTCTCCCTCGGGCACGAGCGGAATCGTAACGCCGGCGGCGGCCTGCCACAGGCCCCGCTCGATCGCCTGCTCGAAGACCCGGCCGGCCGTCTCGACGGCAAACCCCTCGGGTCCGGCGAGCGCCTCGCGAACCTTCGCCGGCGGCACCCGTTCGAGCACCGTCAGCGGATCGCCCCCCGTCACCAGCAGCGTCTCGAGCTGGGTGAGCAGAACGAGGATGATCCCAGCCTCCTCGGTCGCGCCCAAGGCCTGCAGGTCGCGGGCCAGGTGCGTCGCCTCGCGGGCCCGGGCCACCCGCGGCGGCACGTCCACCCGCTCGAACACCCTGGCCTGCGGGTTCCAGAACCGCCGTTCGACCGTGCCGTTGACATCGCCCCCGAACGCGGCCGCCGCGCGGGCCGGGTCGCCGATCGGCTCGAGCGACAGGTGATCCACGACCGGCAGGCCGGCAGGCGTGAGCAGGCGGTCGAGATAGGACGTGATCATGGCCGTCGCCGCGACGCGGGACGGTGGCGTCGCCGGCGAGCCCCGGCCGCGGGCCCGGACGTCGAGCAGCCCGCGGGCCGCCGAGGCCGCCGCCGGGGGCGTGCCGGACACGAGCGCCGGCGCGAGCAGGAACCGTTCGATGCCCTCGGCATCGCTCGCGGCGAGCGCCTCGATCACGCCAGCCCAGTCCGTGGGCTCACCGGTGCCCAGCCAGTCGAGGAGCGGCTGCCGCGCCTCGGTCCCGAGCCGGGCCACCAGGCCGCGGGCCAGGTTCCGTTGCCGCGGTTCGACGGTCGCCGCCGGATCGAGCAGGGGCACGAGCGCCGGAAGCGCATCGACCCCCGCGCGGGCCAGGCGGTCGGCCGCGGCCTGCCGCGTGGCGGCAGAAGGGCTGGCAAGGTCGGTCGCGGCCGTGGCCAAGAGGCCGGGATCGCGGCGGCGCATCCGGCCGGCATCGAGGATCGCCCGCACGAGTTTGCCCGCTGCCGGCTGCTGCGTGCGCACCGCCCGATCGAGCCGGACGAGCGCCGCCTCTTCGGTCGCGTCGGCCAGATCCGCGAGCATGTCGGGGGCCGCGGCTCCGGCCTTGTCGGCCAGCGTCGCCAGCTTGGCGAGATATGTCTCGGCAGCCTCCACCGCATCGACGCCACTGGCCTTGAGCGCGGCGTCGAGCAGCGACGCGGGGGTCTCGCCACCGGGCAGCGCCAGCGAGGCGTCGAGGGAGTCCACGACGGCCCGCTGGATCGGGTCGAGCGGCGTGGGGGCCTCCTGAGCCTCGGCGGCAGACGCGTTGATCGCCACCCCCGCGCAGATCGCCACCGTGAGCACGAGCCATGCCCGTGACACGCCCGCCGTGCGTGCTGCTTCGCCCCCGGCCATCCCTGATTCCGCGTCGCCGTCAGTCAGCCGGCGACGACGCCCAGCCGCCGCCGCCACCCGTCAATCTGTTCGGCCACGGCGGCCGGGGCGGTGGAGCCGAAGCTCTGCATCCGCTCAACTGCCCGGGAGGCCCCCAATGCCCCGCGCAGGGCGGCGTTCCAACCGGCATATTCCCGCGAGATTTCCTCGTCGGAAAGCTCCGCCAAGGACACCCCGCGGGTCATCGCCCGGCGGACGAGGTGGCCGACGATCTCGTGGGCGGTTCGCTGCGGCACCCCCTGGGCGATCAGGGCCTCCATCAGGCTGGTGGCGTCGAGGTGGCCGTGGTGGATCGAGGCGGCCAGCCGCTGCCGGTCGAACGTCGCACCGGCCACCAGGGGCGCGGCCACGCCCAGCACCGCCTCGAGCGTGTCGATCGAGTCGAAGATCGCCTCCTTGTCCTCCTGCAGGTCGCGGTTGTACGCGGTGGGTAGCCCCTTCAAGAGCACGAGCAGGCCCTGGAGGTTGCCCACGAGCCGGGCCGACTTGCCCCGCACGAGCTCGAGCACGTCGGGGTTGATCTTCTGGGGCATGATCGAGCTGCCGGTGCAGAAGCCCTCGGGCAGGAGGATGAATCCGAACTCCTGCGTGCTGTAGATCACCCACTCCTCGGCCCACTGCGAGAGGTGGACGCCCGCGAGCGCCACCACGAAGGCGAGCTCGCAGACGAAGTCGCGGTCGCTCGCCGCATCGAGGCTGTTGGCCGCCACGGTCTCGAAGCCCAGCGCCTCCCGCACGTGTTCGCGGTCGATCGGCAGGCTCGTGCCGGCCACGGCCCCTGACCCGAGCGGCAGGACGTTGGTCCGCCGACGGCAGTCGGCCAGCCGGTCGCGGTCGCGGCCCAGTTTCTCGCACCACGCCAGCAGCTGGTGGGCGGCGAGCACGGGCTGGGCCCGGCGGAGGTGGGTGTAGGCGGGAATCACGAGATCCCGTTCCCGCTCGGCCATCCCCAGGAACGCCCGCTGCAGTTCGGCCAGACCCGCGTCGAGCCGGTCGATCGCCCTCCGGCAGTAGAGCCTGAGGTCGGTGGCCACCTGATCGTTGCGGCTCCGGGCGGTGTGCAGCTTGCGGCCCGTGTCGCCGAGCCGCGCAGTCAGCGTTGACTCGATGTGGAGGTGGATGTCTTCCTTGGCGACGGAGAACTCGAACCGTCCGGCCCGGATCTCGCCCCTGATCTCCTCGAGCGCCTGGGCGACCGCGTCGGCCTCCTGGACCGACATCAGCCCGACCGAGGCCAGCATCCGGGCGTGGGCGATCGAGCCGTCGATGTCGTCGTCGGCCAGCCGGCGATCGAAGGAGACGCTCTCCGAGAACGCCTCGACACGGGCGTCGGTGGGCTCGCGAAACACGCCTCCCCAGGCTTTCGGCGGACCGCTTGATTGCGACATGAGACGAGCTGGACTCCGGCGGGAAGAAGCCCGAGCGTACCGTGGGCCAGGGCGTTCTTCAAAAGCTTTGAGTCCATGGCGGCGCAGGCTCGGGGCGACCGTGCCATCTCGCCGGACGCCGGGGACTGTCCCCGAAGGGGACTGTCCCCTTTCAACCCGAAGGGGACTGTCCCCTTTCAGTGCTCGATGCTGGCTGCGCTTCGGCATCCTGCCTGCGATTGCCAACAACGCCGGCTGCGGGGCACGGGCAACCCCTCGGAGTCCAACGTGAGATTCGTCTGATCCCTCACGGTGCACCACATCGCGTACGAACAAGGCCGCCGACCACCCGGTAGACTCCAAGCCTTGGGTTCCGATTGTTCGCTTCGCGCCCCGCTCATGCTCACTCCCGATGAACTCCTGGGGCCGGACGGCCGGCTGGCGGCGCGGCTGGCGGGCTGGGAGTCGCGGCCGCAGCAACTGGAGATGGCCAGGCTCGTGGCCGAGGCGATCCGCACGCGGCGGCACGCGATCGTCGAGGCGGGCACCGGCACGGGCAAGAGCCTGGCCTACCTCGTACCGTCGGTGCTCGCGGCCACGGCCGATCAGGCTGAGCCGGTGCGGGCGGGCGGCATGTCCGCGTCCACTGCGCCCGAGCGGGACGCCGACGACTGGGATGACGAGCCGCCGACACACAACGCATCGGGCACCCCTGCCCGCCCCGGCCGGGTCGTGATCTCGACCCACACGATCGCGCTCCAGGAGCAGCTGATCGACAAGGACATCCCGCTGGTGGCCGCGGTGATGCCGCGGGAGTTCTCGGCCGTGCTCGTCAAGGGGCGCGGCAACTACCTGAGCCTGCGGCGGCTGCGGCTGGCGCTCGAACGCTCCGGCAGCCTATTCTCCGACGATGCCGAGCGGGCCGAACTCGTGGAGATCGCCTCCTGGGCCAGGCACACCGCCGACGGCACCCTCACCGACCTGGCCTCGCTCCCCTCCGACGGCGTCTGGGACGAGGTCCGGAGCGACTCGGGCAACTGCATGGGCCGGGCCTGCCCCACCCACGGCCAGTGCTTCTATTACGCCGCCCGTCGGCGGATGCAGCACGCCCAGGTGCTGGTCGTGAACCACGCGCTCTATTTCGCCGACCTGGCGATGCGTCGGGCAGGGGCGAGCCTCCTGCCGCCGCACGACATCGTGGTCTTCGACGAGGCCCACACCCTCGAGGCGGTGGCCGGTGACCACCTCGGCGTGGGCGTGTCGAGCGGTGGCGTCGAGCGGGTGCTCTCGCGGCTGGCCAGCGAGCGGACCGGCCGCGGCCTGCTTTCCCACTACCGGCTCGATGACCTCGAGCCGCTCGTGCGGCACTGCCGCCGCGCGGCCGAGGCCTTCTTCGCCCAGGTGCGCACCGCCTGCCGCGGCCGCAGCGAACCGCCCTGGCGGGTGGCCACGCCAGGCCTCGTCGCCGACACGCTCGGCGAGCCGCTCGCCGACCTCGCCCGCCGGCTCCGCGCCGCCGCCGCCGACATCAAGAGCCCGGCCGAACGTCACGACCTTGTTTCACTCGCCGACCGGCTCGACGGCCACGCCGCCGCCATCGACACCTGGCTGGGCCAGAAGGCTGCCGGCTACGTCTGGTGGGTCGAGAGCCAACGGGGCCGCCGCGGCCGCGAACGGACCACGCTCTCGAGCGCTCCGGTGGACGTGGGGCGGGTCTTGCGGGAAGAGCTCTTCGGTCGCATCGGCACGGTCGTGCTTGCGAGTGCCACGCTCGCGGTGGAGCCTGGCCGGCCTCGGATCGCGGACGATGACGAGCCGGGGGACTCAGCCGGCGACGGCGAGGGGACTGGCTTCGCCTTCGTCCGCGACAGGCTGGGCGTACCCGATACGGCCCTCACCGCCCGGCTCGGCAGCCCCTTCGATTACGCCCGCCAGGCCCGGCTCGTGCTCGTCGACCGACTCCCCGACCCGGCCGAGCGGGAGCCGTTCGACGCGGCGGTGGTGGCGATGATCCGTCGCTACGTGGCCCGGAGCGAGGGCCGGGCGATGGTGCTGTTCACGAGCCACCAGGCGCTCAAGGCGGCCTCGGAACAGCTGGCCGGCTGGTGCGTGCGGCGGAACTACCGGCTCGTGAGCCAGGCCGACGGCCTGCCGCGGTCGCGGATGCTGGAGGCGTTTCGGGAGGGACCTGCCAGCGTGCTACTCGGCACCGACGGCTTCTGGCAGGGAATCGACCTCCCCGGCGACCAGCTCGTGACGGTGATCATCACGCGGCTGCCGTTCGCGGTGCCCGACCGGCCATTGGTGGCCGCGCGGATCGAGGCCATCAAGCAGGCCGGTGGCAACGCCTTCGCGGAATACCAGCTGCCAGAGGCGGTGCTCAAGCTCAAACAGGGCTTCGGCCGACTGATCCGCACGGCCGAGGACCGGGGCACGGTCGTGATCCTCGACCCACGGATGCTCACCAAGCCCTACGGCCGCGTGTTTCTCCAGAGCCTTCCCCCGGCGACGGTCGAGGTGGAGCCGCTCGTGGACTGACGACCGGGGACTGTCCCCTTTCCTGCGGCTCGTTGTCAGTTCACAAGCTCCAACTCGACCCAGGTCGTGGGGTCGCTCTCCCAGGGATGCTCCGGCGGCGCGTAGCAAGGCACGCTCCCCAGGCGGCGGTCCACGAGGGCGGCGAAGAATCCGAGCCGGGGCAGCTCGGCCGGGTCCCAGCCCGGCAGGGCCGCGGCCGCGATGAACGCATCGACCTGCCAGCCGTCTGCCGTCAGCTGTGCTTCGACCTTCGTCGCTCCCTCGGGCAGGTCCGCCGGCAGCTCGCTGGTGCGCGGGATCACGGCCGCCATGATCACGGGCTTGTCGGCCCGCCGGCCGCCACCGGTGGGCAAAAGCACGAACCGGCTGCCAAACCGTCCCGCCCGGTGACTCTCCCCCGTTTGTCCCGT
>JBJTPO010000731.1:0-2338 GCA_046075145.1 Planctomycetota bacterium | reverse complement strand
ATTCCGGGGGCTGGCGGGCTCCGCAGCGCGGCTCGCGGTGCCGCGGGCCGCAGCGGGAAACAGAGGGATGGAGGCGGTCTGCTCGACGGTGGCCATGGGTGCTTCCGAGGGCGCGGGCGCAGGGACTCTCCAACTCTACAGGCCGGTTTCCGGCGCGGAGCCGGCCATCGCCTTGGAGCAGCCGATCGGGCTGGTGGGGTTGCGCCGGAGGCCGCGATGGCGCAAACGCTGCCGGCGTGAAGCCCGGCTGCGGTAGGATCGCAAGCCCGCGTCTCCGGCCTTGCTCCCCCGATGCCCACCGCCCTACCGTCGCCCGGATCGATCGCCCTGGGCGTGGTGGCCGGGTTGGCGGCGGCGTTCGCCAGCGCAGTCTCGTATCTCGTCTCGCGACATCATGGGAACCGGGCCGGCGGGGGGAGCCTGCGGCTGTTGGTGCTCGGCCACGCGATCATGGGGCTCGCCTGCCTGCCCGTCTGCGGGTGGCTCGCGCCGGCCGAGTGGCCCGCGAGCCGCGGCTGGTTCGGGCCGCTCGCCGGCTCCGTCGGCTGCTACCTTGCGGGACAGTCGGCGGTGTTCGCGGCCCTCAAGCGGGCGGCCGCATCGCGGATCGCGCCGCTCCTCGGTCTCAAGCTCGTGATGCTGGCGGCGATCGTGACGGTGATGCCCGGGAGTGGCCTCGACGGTCGGCAGTGGCTGGCCGTGGCGGTCTCGATCGCGTCTGCCGGGATGCTCCAGCGGGGCGGGGCGGTGCCGCCGATCCCGTTGGCCGCCGTCGGGGTGGCCTGCCTGGGATTCGCCATCTCCGACCTCTGCATCGTGGCGTTGATCGATGCCCTGCAGCCCTCGCGCCTGGCAACGGGCGGGGCACTCGCCCGGCTCCACGCCGGCTGCCTCGCGATGGCGGTGACCTACGTGGCCTGCGGCATGGTGGCGGCCGTGATACTGGCCGTTGCCCCCGCGCTGCGGCCCCGTGACCGACGCGACGCGATCGCCGCGGTGCAGTATGCCGCGGCCTGGCTTGGCGGCATGGTCGCTCTCTACGCCTGTTTCGGTCTGGTCGGCGTGGTCTTCGGGAATGTGCTTCAGGCAACGCGCGGCGTGATGGCGATCGCGGTTGGGGCGGTGCTGGCGTGGGCCGGCTGGCACGACCTCGAGGAGCCGGTGGACCGGGCCACGCTCCTGCGCCGGCTGGCCGCCGCCGGCTTGATGGTGCTTGCGATCCTGCTGTACGTGGCCGACGTCATCTGATGTCCCCAGCTTGCTCAGTGAGGGCCGGAGTTGCCCGTCCGACCCGTGGCGGTCTCGGAGGCACCTATACTGACCGGTGGTTGGTGAGGCGAGCGCGGCGTGCGGCCCATCCGGCCTGCGAGGCTTTCATGGCGACGTTTCCTGGCGGGAGCAGACGGGCATTCCACCCGGCCTTCGTCATCTGGCTGACGGTGTTGCCGGCCGCGTGCGGGGCCGATGAGCCGCCCCGGAAGCTGCTGGCCCGTTTTTGTGGCGAGTGCCACCTCGACGGCGGCGACGAGGGGGGCGTGGCCATCGACACGCTGCTCGCGGCCGTTGGCCCCGGCAAGCCGGTGAAGCCGGGGGCGGCTGAGCATGCAGTCTGGGTCCGCCTCTGGAAGAACCTTCGCGCCGAGACGATGCCCCCGTCCGACAGGCCGCAGCCCTCGGAGGCCGAGCGACGGCGGCTGCTGGCGTTCGTGTTGCAGGACGTGCTCGGGGTCGATCCCCAGCGGCCCGATCCGGGGTACGTCGTGCTGCGGCGACTCAACCGGGTGGAATACGGGCATACCGTCCGCGACCTGACCGGCGTCGAGGAAAGCCTGCGGGACGACCTGCCCGCGGACGACTCGGGATACGGCTTCGACACGATCGGGGAGGTGCTCTCGCTCTCGCCACTGCTGATGGAGAAGTATCTGGAACTCGCCGCCCGGGTCGGCGACCGTGTGAACGCCGAGGTCGCCGGCCGCCAAGGGAACGAGTACCCGCCCCACCTGCGGCGGCTGTTCCCGGGCGGCCCGCAGCCGGGGGATCCCGCGGCCCGGCCCGAGCATCTCCGCCGCACCGTGCGGCGGCTCGCCGAGCGGGCCTTCCGCAGGCCGGTCGACGAGGCGACGGTCACGCGGCTCGCGGTCGTGGCAACGGCGGCGATGGCGGAGCCGGGCGGCTCATTCGAAGCGGGCATCGCCGCGGCCGTGACGGCGGTGCTCGCGTCGCCCCGGTTCCTGTTCCGGGTGGAGGGCGACGCTGCGCCCCACGCGCCGGCGAGCACGGGCGTGCCGATCGACGAGTACGCGATCGCCTCGCGGCTCTCCTATTTTCTCTGGAGCAC
>JBJTPO010000730.1:0-3194 GCA_046075145.1 Planctomycetota bacterium | reverse complement strand
CTCATGATTACGCTGGTTATGACTGGTGGCGATGGCTCCATCATCATAGCATTGCAATTCACTGCAATGCAACTATTCACTGCAGCGCGGCAATGCCACAATGCCATGGGACGCGAATAGCGGCAAGGCAATACGCCCATGTAGGTCACCAGGGATCCGTATGTTCATTAGAAGATTTATTTATGATCATTTCAACGCAGCCGGCCTATAGTCCCGCCCCCCACGGTCGGACCGGCCGCGGTCGGCAGGAGGCTGGTTACGGTATGGACGAGCGACACGGCGCGACCGACGACGACGCGATCCTCGACCGCGGCCGCGAGATCCTGCGAGCCGAGGGTGAGGCGGTGCTGACCGCCGCGGCGGGCCTCGACGCCGCCTTCTGTCGTGCGGTCCGCCTCGTCGAGGGCTGCACCGGCAGCGTGGTCGTGACCGGCATCGGCAAGGCCGGGCTCGTGGCCCGCAAGATCTCCGCGACGCTCGCCTCCACCGGCACGCCCAGCCACTTCCTCCATCCCGCCGAGGCGATGCACGGCGACCTGGGTGCGCTCCGCGGCGACGACGTGGTGCTGGCCCTCTCGCAATCGGGCGAGACCGAAGAGATCACTCGGCTCCTGCCCCACGTCGTCGCCCGACGCGTGCCGATCGTGGCGCTGACCGCCCGGCCGGAGAGCACGCTCGGCCGTGCGGCCACGGTGGTCGTGCCGACGGGGAGCGTTCGCGAGGCCTGCGGCCTGGGGCTCGCACCGTCCACCAGCACGGCGCTGATGCTCGCGCTCGGCGATGCGGTCGCACTGGTCACCTCGAACCTGCGGCGGTTCACCTCCGAGGACTTCGCCGCCCGCCATCCCGGAGGCAGCCTGGGCCGGCAGCTGATGCTCGTCGAGGACGCCATGCGGCCGCTCGCCGAGTGCCGCCTGGCCCGGGCCGACGAGACCGTTCGCGCGGTGTTCGCCCGGCCGCTGCCCGCCCGCCGCACCGGCGCCGTGATGGTGGTGGGCGACGGGGATCGCCTGGAGGGCATCTTCACCGACAGCGACCTCGCCCGGCTCTTCGAGCGGCGGCACGACGACCTGCTCGACGCCTCGATCGGCCGCGTCATGACCGCCCGCCCCACCACCGTGCCCGCCGGCACGAGGCTGCGGGACGCGGTCGCGATCCTCGAGTCGCGGCGGCTCAGCGAACTGCCCGTGGTCGAGCCGAATGGTCGCGTGGCCGGCCTGCTCGACGTCGTCGATCTCGTGGGCCTCGTTCCCCACGAGGCGATCCACCTTCCCCAGTCGCGGCCGCAGGCCGCCGCCTGACCCGCCCCGCGCCGGCCGAGAACGCCCTCATGACCAAGCCCGCCGACCTCGACCGTCGCCTCGCCCGCGTGCAGTTGCTGCTGCTCGACGTGGACGGCGTGCTCACCGACGGCGGCGTCACCTGGAACAACCAGGGCATCGAGTCGAAGACCTTCCACATCCGCGACGGCCTGGGCCTCAAGCTCTGGCAGCGGGCCGGCGGCCGCACCGGCATCGTGACCGGCCGCTCGAGCCACGTGGTGCAACTGCGGGCCGGCGAACTCGGCATCGGCATCGTGCGGCAGGGCGTGGAGGACAAGCTGGCCACGGCGGCCACCGTGCTCGCTGAGTGCGGCGTCTCCTGGGAGGAGACGGCCTTCATCGGCGACGACCTCCCCGACCTGCCCGTGATCGCCCGCTGCGGCGTCGGGATCGCGGTGGCCGATGCCTGCACCGAGGTCCGCGCGGCCGCGGCCCTGGTCACGACCCTGCCGGGCGGCCGGGGCGCCGTGCGGGAGGCGATCGAACACCTGCTCCGGGCCCGCGGCGGCTGGGAGGCGGTCATCGCCCGCTACTCGCTTCGCGCCGGCTGACCGGGCGGAGCCAACCTTTTTCCGCCGAACCACGCCGCACCCGCATCACCCGCGCCGAACCATCGCGATGGAACACCGACTCGGACGCACGCTGCGGGTGTTCCTCGTGATCCTGGCGACGGCCGGCTTCTACCGGCTCACGATCATGCCGCTGGTGGAGCCGCGGATCGACGAGACCACGACGGCGCTCGAGATGACTCCCGAGGAGGCGGCGGCCATCCGGACCCGGGCCGACCAGCGGCTGGCCGCCCTGGGAGACATCTTCCCCGAGGGGGCCTGGGAGCGGGATGAGCCGATCGTGCTCGAGAGCCGGCAGATGCGGCTGCTCTTCAAGGAATACCAATCGCTCCCCGACGGCCGCGTCAACCTCGTGCCCTGCACGCTGGTGGTGCTCTCCGACCGCAACCGCGTGGCCGACGGGCCCGGCGGCCGCACGATCGTGATGCGGGCGCCGCAGGGGGCGGTGCTCGAGTTCGACGAGCCGCTCGACCTCCGCCAGGGCCGGCTCGCGCGGCTGATCGGCGGCAGCCTCCGCGGCCAGGTGACGATCCGGGGCACGCCGACCTCGCCCGCGGCCGAGGACGACATCGAGATCGTGACATGAAACGTTTCCGGGCGAAACATGCGAACTTTGTTATTTGCTAATCCTACAAAGACGGCGCCGTCAGAAAACGACTGTTCTGGAAGGTGATCCTCAGCCTTAAAGGTTCCCGCGCCCTGAAGACGTACAGCCTTAAGCACGATGTCGGGAGAACACAGCGCGCGTACGAGAGTTGATGTTGAGAAATTGAAATGCCGCGGACGCAGGTCTCTCCACACCTCGCTCGGCCCAACAACAAGGTTGGCGAGCGGATTCGCCATCTGAGCGGGAGCGGCCAGCGCCGCGTTTCCAAACCCTTTGGTGAAGAAGAATTCACTCATAATCCATCCCGAGCGTGACTCAAGAAAACCCACAAGCCTTCAGGCTCCGTGGATACGGATCTCGGCTCTACTAGGGGTTATGCCGCAAATGAGGAATTCTGTGACTTAACAAAATCTAAAATTCCGCTCGCTATCGCTTGAGCGGCATCAGGATGGACCTTCCCTCTCGGTGACTCCTTCATTTCCTTGAAAGTCTGAGGGTTTAGAAGTCGAGACAGGGCATCTTTAAGGCGCTCCCCAAAAGCTGGCTTGTCCTCTTCGACGATAATAGCCTTATTTTTCACGACCAAAGTAAGGGCGTTATCGCTCTGATGAGTGCCTTGCTGATATGGGTACGGGACAAAGATCGCCGGACGATTTACGAACGAGATTTCAGCGACGGAGCTCACCCC
The DNA here is from genome assembly GCA_046075145.1 of Planctomycetota bacterium. Taxonomy (GTDB): domain Bacteria; phylum Planctomycetota; class Planctomycetia; order Pirellulales; family UBA1268; genus QWPN01. Next base: position 8 of record JBJTPO010000730.1, on the reverse strand, counting down.
GGCTCTAC
>JBJTPO010000729.1:0-3000 GCA_046075145.1 Planctomycetota bacterium | reverse complement strand
CGTCGATGAGGAACTCCGGCGCCGGCAGGAACTCCGGAAGGAGCGCCGCCGACCGGTTGCGGGAGAGCCGGTCCTCGAGGTACTGCCGGCGGTCGTCGAGATACTGTCGCTCGGTCGCGCTGGCGATCCGCCGCATCATCTCGACGGCGAGCCGGGGATGCGCGCCGATCGCGGTCTCGCCGGAAAGCATGCAGGCGTCGGCACCGTCGAGGATCGCGTTGGCGACGTCGGTCGCCTCGGCCCGCGTGGGCCGGCGCGCGTGCTGCATGCTGTCGAGCATCTGCGTGGCGACGATCACCGGCTTCTGATACCGCTGGCAGGCGCGGATGATCCGCTTCTGCACCATCGGCATGCTGGCCACGTCGGTCTCCACGCCCAGGTCGCCGCGGGCCACCATCACCGCGTCGGCAGCCTCGACGATCGACTCCAGGTTGTCGATCGCCTCCCGCTTCTCGATCTTGGCGACCACCCGGGCCAGCGAGCCGCGGGTGCGGAGCAGTTCCTTCAAGAGCTTGACCTCGACGGCCGACCGCACGAACGACAGGCTGACGAAGTCGATGCCCGCCGCCGCCGCCCACTCCGCATGTCGCCAGTCGGCCTGGCTCATGGCCGCGACCGAGAGCCGCACGCCCGGGAGGTTCACCCCCTGACGGCTGCGGACCGTGCCCCCCTGCACGACCCGGCAGCGGACGTGATCGGCGTTGCGTTCGGTGACCACGAGGCTGATCGTGCCGTCGGCGAGCATCACCGAATCACCGGGGGAGAGTTCGTCCACCAGGGGCTCGTAGGTGACCGTGAACTGGCCTGGCCCACGCCCTTCGGTTCCGCGGACGAACGTGACGTGCTCCCCCTCCGCGAGGTCGATCGCGCCGCTCGGCAGTTCGCCGAGCCTGATCTTGGGCCCGGCCAGGTCGGCCAGCACGCCGACGGGGCGGGCGAGCGCCTCGGACACCCGGCGGATCCGTGCCAACGATTCGGCGTGTTCCTCGACCGAACCGTGGGCCATGTTGAGCCGGAACACGTCGACGCCGGCCTCGACGAGGCCGCGGATCGCCTCCTCGGGTCGCGAGGCGGGGCCGAGCGTGGCCACGATCTTGGTGCGGACGATCTCCGGCGGAGTCGAGGGGGCGGTGGCCATGGCGGGCATCCTGCGGCGGGGGAGGGGAGGGGCGCCCAGAAGGGTCGGAATGGTACCATCTCGAGCACGCGGCGCGGGCCGCCGACGTGAACGTCGAGGCTCTGGCATGTGGCACGGCAGGCGGGTCATCGTGGCGGGCGGCACGGCCGGATTCGGCTTGGTGCTGGCCCGCCATCTGGCGCGGGCCGGCGGCCGGGTGCTGGTGGTCGGTCGTTCGAACGACGGCGTCCGGCGGGCGCTCGAGATCTGCGGGCGGGAGGGCGGTGCGGCGCAGGAGGCCCGCGGCCTGGCCGCCGACCTGGAACGCCCCGGGGAAGGGGCGCGGGTCGTGGCCGAGGCGCAGAAGTTGCTCGGCGGCGTCGATGACCTGTTCTTTTGCGTGGGCCGCTCTGGTAGGGCCGCGACGCTCAGGGCCGGTCGCGCGCTGTTCGCCGACTTCTTCGAGGCCAACGTCCTGTCGGCCGTCGAGGTGACCGAGGCCGCCGCCGACCATGTCGCCGCCGCCCGTGGGCGGATGGTGTTCGTCGGCAGCCTCGCGGGAAAGCTCGTCACTCCGTTCATGGGTCCCTATGCGGTGGCGAAGTCGGCCCTGGCCGCGTATGCGGATGCCGTGCGGATCGAACTCGAGCCCCGTGGGGCCCGGGTGCTGCTGGTCTCGCCGGGACCGATCGCGCGGGCTGCCGACGATCCCGCCGCCGACCGGGGGGCCGACCGCTATGCCGCCGAGGCCGCGGCGGCCGGGCTGCCCCTGGAAGCGACCCGACCCGGAGGCACGAGCCGGCTCGCGCCCCTCGATCCCGGCGAACTCGCCGAAGCGGTGCTCCGCGCCTGCCGCCGGGGAGCCCGGGAGCTGGTTGTGCCCCGCAGGGCCGGGCTTCTGGCAGGGCTGATCGAGTGGTTCCCGAACTGGGGACGGCGGCTGTTGGGGTGACCGCAGGACGACGAAAACGTGGCGTTCACCGGCGGGATTTGGCTTTTTTTAGTACCCACACCGAATGGTTGAGTCGGGTTCGCTTCGGCGGTAACCTCGCCGTAACTTGCCCAGGCTTCCACGGATGGGGTTTCGTCGCATGGCTGTCCTGCGACCTGGCAGTCCCCAATCCGTCCGAGGAGAAGCCCGATGATCGCCAAGTTTTTCACCCGTGGCCGCAAGCCGAGTTCTCGCCGGATGCGGGAGATCGCCCAGCGCCGCGCCACCACGCGGCGGCAGGGCCTCGGCGGGGAACGGCTCGAGGCTCGGCAACTGCTGGCCAACACGGTGGGCCTGATCACCAACAATGTCGCCGAGGCCTTCGGCGGCTACACGCTCTTCGCCCCGTCGTCGTCGACGACCACCTATTTGATCGACCAGGAGGGCCACGAGGTCAACCGCTGGACCAGCGGCTTCACGCCGATGACGGCCGAACTGCTGCCCGACGGCAGCATGATTCGCGCGGCCCGCGTGCCCACACAGGGCGCGCCCAACAAGCAGTGGGCTCCCGGCACCTCGGGCCGGATCGAGAAGTTCAACTGGGACGGCGACCTCGTCTGGTCCTACACGCTCGCCACGCCAGACGCCCACCTCCACCACGACTTCGAGGTGATGCCCAACGGCAACGTGCTGATGATCGCGTGGGAGCGCAAGACCTACGCCGAGGCGGTGGCCGCCGGGCGGCGACCGGACGACGTGCCGATCGCGCCGGGCACGGGTGGCGTCCGCGAACTCTGGCCCGACATGCTGATCGAGGTGCGGCCCAACCAGCCGGCCCAAGGGCAGACCTTCGCCGAAGGGGGCGAAATCGTCTGGCAATGGCACCTCTGGGACCACCTCGTGCAGGACATCGATCCCACGAAGGCCAACTACGGCAACGTCGCCGCCAACC
>JBJTPO010000728.1:0-2869 GCA_046075145.1 Planctomycetota bacterium | reverse complement strand
CGACGCTCTTCCGATCTAAGAAACGGCCGGCGAGAAAGGCTCGGGGGCGGGGCATGCTTCGGAGTTCCGGGGCGGAAGAGGCCATTGGGCGGGAGAGATACGGGCCGCCCGAGGCGCGGGTCAAGGCCATGTGCCTCGCCCCGGCGCGGCCGCAAGACCGGCAAACTGGGGCGACGGGGGCGGCTACCCGCGGCCCACGGCGGGGGCCGCCTGACGCACGATCGACTTTTCGACCGTGTCGAGCAGTTGGTCGACGCGGAAGGGTTTGAAGAGCACCAGATCGATTCCCGCCTGGCGGGCCTTCACGATCGAGTGTCCTGGGTCGTAGCCGAAGCCGGTCATCAGCACCAGCGGCACCGGGTCAAGCCGTTCCTGCAGCCGGAGGAGCAGCTGATGCCCGCTCATGTCCGGCAGTCGGATGTCGGCGATGATCACGTCGTAGGCATCCGCGCCGACGGCCCGCACCATCGACACGGCTTCCGCGCCGTCGCGGGCGGTCTCGACCGTGCAGCCGGAGCGCTCAAGCAGCGCGTGGGCGGCGGCCCGGACCTGCTCGTCCGAGTCGACCACCAGGATCCGCCGGCCGATCAGCGCCGGGCGGCGTTCCGACTGCCGGCGATTGGCCTGGGCGGCGCTCGGCGCCATCCGCTCGCCGACCCGCTGGATCACCTGCTTGATGTCGCGGGCGTTCCGTAGGATCCGCTGGAGGCGGGCCACGACGTCGGCATCGTGTCCGATGTACTTCTCCATCACGCCGACCGCGTCGTTGAGGATGTCGTCGACGGGCAGGGCCACCGCCCCGTGGATCGCCTCGATGCTCTCCGCCGCGGTCGAGGCCTTCTCGGCCACGAGCAGTTCCAGGGTGTTGAGGGCGGCCGCGACGTCGTTGGAGAAGATCTCCAGGAACTGCAGGTCGGTCGGGGTGAAGCCGCCGGGCACCGGGCTCTCCACGTTGAACGTGCCGATCACCTCGTCGTGCAGCAGCAACGGCACGGTCATCGAACTCTTGGCGCCCTTGCAGCCCTCGAGATAGAGCCCGTCGCGGGTGGTGTCGCCGCAGGTGTAGCTCCGGCCGGTGGCGGCGACGTAGCCCGTCACGCCGTTTCCCTCGGGCTTGGCGTAGAGGACGCGGGCCTCGGCCTCGGGCTGCATTCCTTCGGCAAGCAGCTTCTCGAGCCGTCCGGTCTGCCGGTCGAGGAGCCGGATCTCGAGGACGTCGAACTTCAGCAGGTCCTTCGAGTAGTGGAGGATGTTGCTCTTGAGGAGTTCGATCCGCTCGTCGACGGTCATGTCGGCGAGTTCCCGCGGCGAGAGGTCGGCGAGCTTCTGGCCGGCGGCGTGGATCGCGGCCCGCTTCTGCTGTTCGAGGATGACGTCGGTGACGTCACGGACGGCCACCACGGTCCGGGTCCGTCGGCTTGCCTCGGCGGCGACCGGAAACGCCGCCGAGGCCCGGACGTCGAAGAAGCGGTTGCCCGCGGTGCGGAGCGTGGCCGTGGCCGGCTGGCCAGCGGCCAGCGCGGCCTTGAACGCGCCCGTCTCGGCGTCCGGGAGATCGAGGGCCACGAAGAAGTCGCAGCCGGCGGGAGCCCTGCCGCACCAGGCAGCAAACTGCTCGTTGGCCCAGCGGATGCCGCCGCCAGGATCGACGACGGCCACCCCGTCGGGAAGGTGGGCGACGATCTCGTGATCGCGGTCGAGAGCCGTCGCGTCGTTCGATCCTTCCGGGGTCGCCGCCACCAACCGCTCTCCGACGTTCTGCCTGCCGCTCCGGGCCGACGTTCCTCCAGAGTATAAAAACGGGTCGGTCGCCGCGACAAACCGTGGTCGCCGTTGTCGGCCCGGGCGGCGTTCCTATACTCGTTCTGGCAGTCGTGGCCCGGCGGACGCGGCCCGCGGTCGCCGGGCAGATCCCGCCTCCCCTGAAAGTCGATCGTGACCGATTCCCCGACGTTTCTTGAACGCCACCAGTTCCTCATCTACCGGCTGTTCTCTCTCGCCGGCCTGATTCCGGTCGGGGCTTTCCTGGTCGTCCACCTGCTCACGAACGCCTCGGTCCTCGCGGGCGCCGCCTCGTTCCAGTCGCGGGTGGACCTGATCCATTCGCTCGGGCCGCTCCTGATTCCGGTCGAGGTGGCCTTCATCTTCCTGCCGATGCTCTTTCACGCCGTGGTCGGCTTCGTGATCATCGCCAATGGGATGCCGAACGTGGGTTCCTATCCCTTCGTCGGCAACGTCCGCTACACGCTGCAGCGGGCCACGGGGATGATCGCATTCGTGTTCATCATCTGGCACATCTATCAACTGCACTGGCTGGGCGCGCCCCTCGGGGGCGGGCAGTTCGACCCCCATCACGCCACGAGCACCGCGGCCACCGCGCTGCGTCCGGCCTGGGTGACGGCCTTGTACGCGATCGGCGTGCTGTCGGTGGTGTTCCACTTCGCCAACGGCCTCTGGACCCTGGGCATCACCTGGGGCATCTGGACGAGCCCGGCGGCGATGCGGCGGGCCAACGTGGTCAGCATCGTGATGGGGGTGGCCCTGGCGGCGGCCGGGCTGGGGTCGCTGGCCGGCCTCCGCACCGTCGATGTCGAGCAGGCGCGGGCCACCGAGGACTGGATGCACGAGCAACGCGAGCGGCTCGAGCCGCCGGGTCAGGGCAGGATCCACCCGGCCGGCCAGCCGCGCACAGGAGACTGATCCCATGGCCGAGCCGAGGATTCTGGTGGTCGGCGGCGGGCTCGCCGGCCTCGCCTGCACGATGCGGCTGGCCGAGCTCGGCATCGCCGTCGATCTCGTGAGCCTCGTTCCGGTCAAGCGGTCGCACAGCGTCTGCGCCCAGGGGGGCATCAACAGCGTCAACGCCCTG
>JBJTPO010000727.1:0-1349 GCA_046075145.1 Planctomycetota bacterium | reverse complement strand
CGATCGAGTATTTCTTCGGCCGCGGCGAGCTGTCGCAGGTGGTGGACCAGACGAACCCGCTCTCGATGCTCACCCACGAGCGGCGGCTTTCGGCGCTCGGCCCTGGCGGCTTGAACCGCAAGCGGGCCGGATTCGAGGTGCGCGACGTACACATCTCCCACTACGGCCGGATCTGCCCGATCGAGACGCCGGAAGGCACGAACATCGGCCTGATCTCCAGTCTGGCGATCTACTCGGGCGTCGATTCCTACGGCTTTCTGGTCACGCCCTACCGCAAGGTCTCGAAGGGCAAGTTGACCGACGACGTCGTCTGGCTGCGGGCCGACGAGGAGCATGACGCCCACCTGGCCCCGGCCGATGCGCCCGTCGACAACGGCAAGCTGGTCGGCGACACGATCATCGCCCGGTATCGCGGCGACTTCGTGCTCGTGCCGGCTGAGGCGATCGAATACATCGACGTCGCGCCCAGTCAGATGGTGGGCGTCTCTGCCGGGCTGATCCCCTTCCTCGAGCACGATGACGCCAATCGTGCGCTGATGGGCTCCAACATGCAGCGGCAGGCCGTGCCGCTGCTCATCACCGAGCCGCCGATCGTGGCGACCGGTATGGAGCGGGACGTGGCCACCAACTCGGGCCTGCTCGTCCGCGCGGCCCGCAAGGGCACGGTCAGCTACGTCGACGCCGAGACGATCGAGGTCACGCCGGCCGGCTCCGCCGTCGGCGTGGATACGTATCCGCTGCGGAAGTATGTCGGCCTGAACGAGCGCACCTGCCAGAACCAGAAGCCGATCGTGGCGCTCGGGCAGAAGGTCGAGAAGGGGGACGTGATCGCCGACGGGGCTGCGACCTACAAGGGCGAGCTGGCCCTCGGTCGCAACGTGCTCGTGGGCTTCATGGCCTGGGACGGGTTCAACTTCGAAGACGCGATCATCATCAGCGAGGAACTGGTGGAGGACGACGTCTACACCTCGATCCACATCGAGGAATACGACATCGAGATCCGCGACACGAAACTCGGCCGTGAGGAGTTCACCCGCGACATCCCCAACGTCGGCGACCGGGCGCTCCACAACCTGGACGAGGGAGGCATCGTCCGGATCGGAACCTATGTCCGCCCCGGCGACATCCTGGTGGGCAAGGTTTCGCCCAAGAGCAAGACCGAACTGACTCCCGAGGAGAAGCTGTTGCACGCGATCTTCGGCCGAGCGGGCGAGGACGTGAAGAATGATTCGCTCGAGGTGCCGTCGGGCGTCGAGGGCATCGTCATCGCGACCGAGAAGTTCTCGCGGCAGATGAGCCTGTCGGAGGATGAGCGGCGCGAGTTCCAGAAGCAGGTGAAGGACGCCGAG
>JBJTPO010000726.1:0-1287 GCA_046075145.1 Planctomycetota bacterium | reverse complement strand
CACCCCCAACCACATGCACTTTCCGGTCGCCCGAGCGGCGATCGAGGCCGGCTTCCACGTTGTCTGCGACAAGCCGCTGACCCTCACGCTCGCCGAGGCGGAGGAGCTCGCCCGGCTCGTCGGCGGCTCGAAGCAGGTGTTCGTGGTCACCCACAACTACACCGGCTACCCGCTCGTGCGCCGGGCGCGGGAGATGATCCTGGCGGGGGAACTCGGCGAGATCCAGGCGATCCGGGCCGAATACATCCAGGGCTGGCTGCGGACCAGGCTCGAGAGCGAGGGGCAGAAGCAGGCCGCCTGGCGGACCGACCCGACCAAGAGCGGCGCGGCCGGCTGCTTCGGCGACATCGGCACCCATGCCTACAACCTTGGCCGCTACATGACCGGCCTGTTGCCCGAGAAGATCGCCGCCACCCTGAGGATCTTCGTGCCCGACCGGCCGCTCGACGACTACGGCCACGCCGTGATCCGCTACCAGAACGGCGCGCTCGGCACCGTCACCGCCTCCCAGATCAGCCACGGGCGGGAGAACGACCTGCGGATCCAGATCGACGGCACGCTCGGCAGCCTGGAGTGGCATCAGGAGGAGCCCAACAAGATGCTCGTCCGCCACAACGGCAAGCCGCACTCCGTCTACACCCGCGACCCGAACGCCCCGTACACGAACGAGGCCGGCCGGGCCGCCTGCCGGCTCCCCTCGGGTCACCCGGAGGCCTTCTTCGAGGCCTTCGCCAACGTCTACCGCGCCGGCTTCGACGCCATGGCCCTGGCCATCATGGGAAAGCCCTTCGAGACCGTCGACACGGTCTATCCCAATGTGCGCGACGGCGTGGAGGGGATGCACTTCATCGAGCAAGCGGTGGCGTCGAGCAGGGCCGACGCCGCCTGGCTGCCGCTGGCTCATCCGCTGGTGAGGCGCTAGGCCATGGCCGCGGGCGACCCGAAGTATCTGGTGTTCGACATCGAGAGCGTGGCCGACGGGGCGCTCGTCTCGCGGCTCCGGTACGCCGCCGACAAGCTCTCACCCGAGAAGGCGATCGCCCGCTACCGCGGTGAGCTGCAGGCCGAAAACGGCAAGGACTTCATCCACTACACCTTCCAGCTGCCCGTGTCGCTGGCCGTCGCGAAGGGGGCGAGCGATTACCGGCTGCTCGACCTCGTCTCGCTCGACGAGGAGCAGTCGCGGCCGCACGAGATCGTGCGCCGCTTCTGGGAGGGCTGGCGGCGCTACGACCGGCCGCGGCTGGTGTCGTTCAACGGTCGCGGCTTCGACATGCCGCTGCTGGA
>JBJTPO010000725.1:0-6964 GCA_046075145.1 Planctomycetota bacterium | reverse complement strand
GCGATCACGTTCGTGGTCAACACCGCCGCCGAGGTGGTGCGGCAGCGGTTTCGGAGGCGGGCGCATGAGCTTTGACCGTCCCCGGCGACTGCGGAGCGCCCACGCGGGGCTTGCCGCCCACGGCGAGCCTTGGGTCTGGCTGACCGCCGGGTCGCTGGCCACCGCGATCGCGATGATCGTCGGGCTGCTGGCCCTGATCGCGGCCCGCGGTGCGGCCACGTTCTGGCCCGTGCCGCTGGAGCGGGTCGAGCTGGCGGACGGCCGCCGGCTGCTCGGCGAGATCACGGCCCGCGAGGCGGCCGTGGCCGCGGTCGATGGCGCCGCCGCCCGGCCCGCGCGGGCGCTCGTCCGCACCGCTGCGTTTGCCGAGACCGGCAGCAACTTCGAGTGGGTCGACGAGGCGGCCGTCAAGGCCACGAGCCGGCCGGAGTGGGCGTCGGTGGTCGAGCGGCTCGAGGGAGGCCGCTTGCACGGCATCCCGTTGCGGCTGGTGCATGGCGCGGAGACCGTGGCCGAGGGGCCGGCCGCGGTCTGGCAGGCGTATGAAAAGGATCATGCCCCGGCCCGCCGACGGTGGCGGCAGGCGCTGCGGATCGACCGCGGGGAGCGGGGCGAACTGCAGCGGCGGCTGCGGTCCGCGCGGCTGGCGGTCGTGCAGGCGAGGCTCGATTCCGGGGCCGAGAGCGTGGCCGAGCGGCGGGCGATCGAGGCCGAGGCTCGGGTGCAGGAGGCGGTGGCCGAGGAGACGCGGCGGCTCGACGGGCGGACGGCGGCCCTGAGGGCGGAGAACACCGGCTGGGCCGTTGAGTTCGAGACCGCCACGGGCGGCGTCACGAGCGTGCCGCTGGACGGGATCGTGCGGGCCTGGCAGCCCAACCGGCTCGGGCTCGCGGGCAAGTGGGGCGTGTATGCCTCGCGCTGGGGGGAGTTCCTGGCCGACGATCCGCGGGAGGCCAACAGTGCCGGCGGCGTGTTCCCCGCGATCTGGGGCACCGTCACCATGACGCTGATCATGGCGCTGTTGGTGGCGCCCTTCGGCGTGCTGGCCGCGCTCTATCTCCGCGAATACGCCACGAGCGGGCCGGTCGTGGCCGCCGTGCGGATCGCGATCAACAACCTCGCGGGTGTGCCGAGCATCGTCTACGGCGCGTTCGGCCTCGGCTTCTTCTGCTACGGCCTCGGCGCGGGCATCGACGACGTGTTTTTCAAGGCCAGCCTCGTCGCCGACGGCCAGCCGGTGTTCGGCACGGGCGGCCTGCTCTGGGCGTCGCTCACGCTCGCGCTGCTCACGCTGCCGGTGGTGATCGTGGCCACGGAGGAGGCACTGGCCGCCGTGCCCAACTCGATGCGGGAGGGGTCGTATGCCTGCGGTGCCGGGAAGTGGCAGACGATTCGGCGGATCGTGCTGCCCCGGGCGCTGCCGGGCATCATGACGGGCCTGATTCTGGCGATGGCCCGCGGGGCCGGCGAGGTGGCTCCCCTGATGCTCGTTGGGGTCAAGAAGCTGGCCCTCGACCTGCCGGTGGACGGCACGTTTCCCTTCGTCCACCCGGAGCGGGAGTTCATGCACCTGGCCTACCTGATCTACGACGTCGGCTTCCAGAGCGCCGACAGCCAGGCCGCCCAGCCGCTGGTGTTCACGATCACCTTCCTCCTGGTGGCGATCATCGCCCTGCTCAACCTGGCGGCCATCTGGCTGCGGGCGCGGCTCCGGCGACGGTACGCGGCCCAAACGTTCTGAATCCGCGGTGTACAATCCTGCGACCCGTTCCGGAGCACTCCCCATGCAGGCCGCCACCAAGCCCGAACCGCAGCCGGCCGGCGAAGCGCCGCCGGCCGACCGCCTGCTCGCGGTGGCCCGCGGCTTCGAGGTGGAGTCGGAGGTGCACGAGAGCGTGCAGTCCGAGCGGCCCGTTCTGGAGATCGATCGCTTCAACCTCTGGTATGGGGCGAAGCAGGCCCTCCACCGGATCACGATGCCGATCCCCAACGCCAAGGTGACGGCGCTCGTCGGCCCGAGCGGCTGCGGCAAGTCCACCCTGCTGCGGAGCGTCAACCGGCTCAACGACCTGGTGCGAAACGTCCGGATCACCGGCGACATGCGGCTCAACGGAGACTCGATTTACGACCCACGCATGGACGTGATCGAGCTCCGCAAGCGGATGGGGATGGTGTTCCAGAAGCCGAATCCCTTCCCGATGAGCATCTACGAGAACGTGGTCTACGCCCTCCGGATCGACGGCGAGAGCAACCGCGGCGTGCTCGACGAGGTGTGTGAGATCAGCCTCCGGGGAGCGGCCCTCTGGGACGAGGTGAAGGACCGGCTCCAGGACAGCGCGCTGGGCCTCTCCGGCGGCCAGCAGCAGCGGCTCTGCATCGCCCGCGCGATCGCGGCCGAGCCGGAGGTGCTGCTGCTCGACGAGCCCTGCTCGGCCCTCGACCCGATCGCCACCGGCAAGATCGAGGACCTGATCCAGGAGCTCCGCGGCCGCTACTCCGTGCTGATGGTGACCCACAACATGCAGCAGGCCAGCCGCACCAGCGACTACACCGCCTTCATGTACCTCGGCCGGCTGATCGAGTACGGGGCCACGCCCGACATCTTCACCAAGCCCGTCCTCCGCGAGACCGAGGCCTACGTCACCGGGCGGTTTGGTTGACCCGCCGGCGAATCATGACGCGTCACATCGAGCGACAGATCGAGAACCTCAAGGAGCGGATCCTCCGGGTCGGCACGCTGGTCGAGGAGGCCATCTCCAAGTCGATCACGGCGCTGATCAACCGCGACGTGCCGCTGGCCCAGCGGGTGATGGCCAACGACGAGGAGATCGACCGGATGGAAGTCGAGGTGGAGGAGGAGTGCCTGAAGATCCTCGCCCTCTACCAGCCAGTGGCCGCCGACCTGCGGTTCGTGGTGGCCGTGCTCAAGATCAACAACGACCTCGAGCGGATGGGAGATCTGGCCAAGAACATCGCGAAACGGGTGGCCCAGCTGGCCGATTGCCGGCAGGTGGAACTGCCGCCGGAGTTGCGGTCGATGGCGATGCAGGCCCAGGAGATGGTGAAGCAGTGCCTCGACGCCGTGGTTCGGGGCGACCCGGCCCTGGCCCGACAGGTCCGGGAGGAGGACGACGCCGTCGACGAGGGGCGGCAGCGGATCCAGCGGCGCGTGATGCAGGGGATCAAGGAAGACCCCGAGAACGCCGACAGCCTGCTGCGGATCAACTCCGTCTCCAAGCACATCGAGCGGATCGCCGACATGGCGACGAACATCGCCGAGGACGTGGTCTACATGGTGGAGGGGGAAATCGTCCGCCACCGCGCCGAGACGACCTGAGCAGGCCGTCGGCCTGAGCCAGGGACGTGGCCACGGGTTTTTAGCCCGCGGGAGCAGGACGGTGATTCAGCGGGATGGAATCCCGCTGCCACGTGTGGGGCATGGAGAAGTGGCCACGGGTTTTCAACCCGCGGGAGCAGCGGTTCCTCCCGGCCCGGACACGGCCGGCTCGCAGTTTTGCGACTTTTTTCTGGCGGTGGTAGCCTCTTGTCCGCGGCAGGGCCGCAGATCCGAGGGAACCACCAGCATGTCGCGCCAGTCATCACGCTCGTTCGTCCTCCTCCTGCTGGCCGGCCTTGCCGCGACGGCCGCCCGAGCCGAGGATCCGGTGCTGGTCTCGATCACCGGGCCGCTCGTGGGGCGGGTCGGCGATCGGGTGTCGTTCGAGGTCGAGTTGGTCAACCGCTCCGGCCAGCCGCTGCAGAAACTTCGCGTGATCGACTACTTCGACGCCGGCTTCCACCACGACGCGTCGGCGAGCCCGATCGAGCAGAAGGGGACGATCGATCTCGCACCCGGGACGGCGCGGCGGCTGACACTCGACTTCCTGCTCGATGAGCCGGGCAGGCAGTGTCACCGGGTCGCGATCCTCGATCAGTCGCAACGGAATCTGGGCGGCGCCCAGCACTGCGTGGAGGTGGCGCCCAATCCGGCGTTCGTGCCGCCCCCCGCCGCGCCTCCGTCCACGGTGAACGTGCCCGAGCCGAGGTTCAGTCCGCCAGCCGTCACCACGCCTCCGCCGCTCACGCCCCCACCGGCGAATCCGCTGGCCGCCGCGCCGCTGGCGGCGGCTCCGCTCGTCGCCACGGCCCCGCCCGCCACCGTGCCGCTGGCGACCGGCGCTCCGGCGATCGAACTCGATCTCAGCGGGCCGGCCAAGGTGTCGGCGGGTGACGTCGTGAAGTATGTGGCGATCATCAAGAACAACGGCACAGCCGCGTCACAGCCGGCCACGCTCGAGTTTTCCTGGGACCAGCACCTCAGCCCGCTCGAGGCTTCCGACGGCTACGAACTGGCCGGCACGAAGGTGACCTGGGTGATTCCCGCGATCGATCCAAAGGGGGCCCAGGAGCGGCAGATCAATCTTCGGGCCGAGGCGGTGCCGGGTGCGTTCAGTGACTCGCCGCCGACCCGGGCCTGCGTGCGGGCGGTGCTGTCGGGGCTGTCCGGCGGCTCGTTGCTCGCCGACGACGCCTGCGTCGGAATCGCCTCGACCACGCCCCGGCCGCGGGTCCGCTCGCCGTCCGAGGCGGGGCTGCGGCTCACGCTCGCCGATCTCGACGACCCCGTCCGCTCAGGCGACGCGACCACGCTCGTCTGCACGGTCACCAACGGCGGTACGCTCCCCAGCGGCCCGCTCGACGTGGTGGTGCTGCTGCCTGAGGGCGCCCGGATGGTGGGCGATCCGATCCCGTCCCGGGTCCGGGTCGAGAGCTCACGGGTGAACTTTGGCTCCGTGGCCTCGATTCCGCCCGGGGGGCGCCAGGCCTTCGAGGTGTCATATCGGCTGGCGTCCTCGGGAACCGGCACGGCCTCGGCGATCCTCAGCGGCGGCGAGCTCGACGGCTCGCTCGAGCGGACCTGCCAGACGACGTTCCTGGAGCCGTGACGCGGTTCGGGCAGCGACTGCCGCCGGATATCATCACGGGCCCGGGGCCACCTCGGGGAGCGGCACCACCTCGGGCACGGGGGCGAGCAGTCGCGTCTGCTCCTGCCCGGTGCCCAATCCGTCGAGCGTGGTGTCGGATGCGCGGAGGTTGGCGTCGGCCCGCCAGTATTCCTGCCGGGCCGCGATCTCGAGCAGGTCGGCGTCGAACTTGGCCTGCTCGCGGAGCGTGACCCGGAGGATGTCGCTGCGGCCGAGCCGGAACTGCTCCCGCTCCGCCTCGGCCACGAGCGCCGCGAGATCCTCCTGCTGGACGGCCTGCTTGTGGAACTCGAAGGCCCGTTCGAGCTTGGAGTAGGCATCCTGCACCTCCGCCTTCACCGAGTCGAACGTGAACTCCAGCCGCCGGTCGAGCTGCACGAGCTGCGAGTCGACCGACTGCAGTCGGCCGCGGGCGTTGCGCCGCTGGGCCGGCATCTGGAAGACGAGCGCCGCCTGAAGCACCTGCCGGTCGAGGCCGTCGATGCCGGAGAGCGGGCTCTTGCCGAAGCCGGCGTCCTGATTGCCATACACCTGCCCGTCGACGTTGGGGAGCGTGTCGTTGGCCGCCAGCCGCCGCTCGACGAACAGCTTCTCCCGTTCGAGCGACAGCCGCTGAAACTCGGGGCGGGCGGCGATCGCCTGCGCGAGCGACGACTCGTAGACGCTCACCGACGGTTCCACCGGCTCCGGCAGCGGCTGCATCCGCCGCCGCGCGGGCAGCAGCGGCTTGCCGCCGGAGTCGCGCAGGAAGAGCGAGAGGTCGATCGTGGACATCTGCACCTCGCGATCGGCCTGCACGAGCAGGCCCCGGCGGAGGGCGATGTTCTTCTGGTTGTCGACCCGCTCGATGTTCGCCATCACGCCCCGCTCAACCTTGGCGGCGATCTCGCCGTCACGGCGCACCGCCAGGGCCTCGAGCCGTTTGGCCGCCCCCTCCCGCTCCCCGCTCCCCATCCAGGTCCAGTAGGCGAGGGCCGCCGACCGCATGTAATCGAGCCGGCTGCGGACGATCGTCGGCTCGGCGATCGCCTGATCGAGCCGCGCCTTGTCGCGGCCGGCCCGGGCGGAGTCGATGTCGCGGTCACGGGCCAGGGGCATCGTCAGGCCGCCCCGAACCTCGCCCACGTCGGCCGTCTTCTGGCCGAGGTTGTAGGTGGGGAAGTCACCGAAGCCCGTGCGGTAGCCGCCGAACACCTGGACGCCGCCGCTCTGCAGCAGTTGCGACAGCCCGAAGTCGGAGCGGTAGTTTTCATAGGTGCCGGGAGCCAACGCATTGCCCGCCATGTTGACGTTGGTGTCGAAGGCGCCCATCGCGGCGGTCATCCGCCCGGCGGCGACGCCCCGCTCTCGTTCGATCGCCTGGAGCAGCGGATAGTGGCGGCGGACGCTCTCGAGCACCTCGGCGAGCGTGAGCGGCTCGGGCCGGTCGTCGATGGCCAGATTGGCCGGCAGCCGGGCAGCCGTCGGGGGCACGAGTGCCGGGGCACCGGGCGCCGAGGGCGGGATCGGCCCGTCGGCCGCCACCGGGCCGGGCAGCGACAGCCCCCCCGGCGGCGGCAGCGGCTCGGCGGCCGCGGCGGTGAATGCGGCCGACACGACCACGGCCAGGCCGCGGAGCGGAAGGATCAGCGAGCGGAGTCGAGCCATGGGCGACCTCACCCCACCTTGATCTTGGGCGGCTTGGGCACGTCGTCCTTCGCCTTCGGTGCCGGCGCGAGCACCGGCGGGAAGCCGTTGAGCCGCCGCCAGATCTCGAAGCCGAGCGTGACCCGGTTGAGGAACACCCAGCCGACCACCTGGTTGCCCTGCCGCAGGAACTCGGTTTCGGGCCAGGTGTCGCCCTTCATCACCACGTCGGGCTCGACCAGGATGCGGCACTGTCCCGCCGCGCCGCTCGCCGCGTCGATCTGGCGGATCTTCCCCCCGAAGGTGCCGATCGCCAACTCGGGCCAGCCGGAGAACTGCACCGCCGGCCAGCC
>JBJTPO010000724.1:0-11465 GCA_046075145.1 Planctomycetota bacterium | reverse complement strand
GCCGAGGATCACCGCCACGCCGGCGAGGCCCTGAAATCGCGACGGGTCGTCCATACCATGTTTCCCCGAGGAGGCCGCAGGCTACCGCGCCCCAGCCACGCAGCCTACAGCCGTTCGAGAATCAGCGGCCGGCGGGCTCGTGGCTCATCACCGATCACGACGGCGCTCCGGACCATCGCCACGGCCTCCGGCACCGCGGCGGCGTGCGGGGGATTGAAGTGCAGCTCGGCCAGCGGCTCACCGGCGGCCACCCGGTCGCCGACGGCGTGCCGCAGCACGATGCCCGCGGCGGGATCGACTGCGTCCTCGGCCGTCCGCCGGCCCGCGCCCAGGAGCATCGAGGCCTGACCCACCGACCAGGCCTTCAGCTCGTGCATGAAGCCCGACCGCTCGGCCTTGACGGTCTCCACGCACGCGGCGCGGGGGAGCACCTTCTCGGGAACGACGCAGACCCTGCCGTCGCCCCCTTGCGCCTCCACGACCCGACGAAATCGCTCGAGGGCCGAGCCGTCGGCGATCGCCCGGCGGCAGCGGGCGAGGGCCTCGTCGCGGCCCGCGGCCGCGCCGCCCACGAGCAGCATCTCGGCGGCCAGTTCCAGCGAAACCTCCATCAGATCGTCCGGGCCTTCTCCGCGCAGGCAGGCGATCGCCTCCGCGACCTCGAGCGCATTGCCCACCATCCGGCCCAACGGCGCGTCCATGCTCGTGAGCAACGCCTGCACGGGCTTGCCGAGGGTCCGGCCGATCCGCGTCATGCTCTCGGCCAGGGCCCGGGCGTCCTCGATCCGGCTCATGAAGGCGCCGTCGCCGCACTTGACGTCGAGCACGAGGGCGTCGATCCCCTCGGCGAGCTTCTTGGAGAGGATCGAGGCGGTGATCAGCGGGATGCTCTCGACGGTGGCCGTGGCGTCGCGAAGGGCGTAGAGCACCCGGTCGGCCGGGGCGATCTCGGCGGTCGGGCCGATCAGCACCAGGCCGCACTCGCGGGCGACGCGGCGATAGGCGGCCAGGTCGAGGTCGATCCGAAAGCCGGGGATGCTCTCGAGCTTGTCGAGCGTGCCGCCGGTGTGTCCCAGGCCGCGGCCCGAGACCATCGGCACCGTCACGCCGCAGGCGGCGGCGATGGGCGCCAGGATCAGGCTCGTCTTGTCGCCCACGCCGCCGGTGGAGTGCTTGTCGACCTTGGGGCCGGGGATGTCGGAGAGGTCGAGCACCGTGCCCGAATGGAGCATCGCCTCGACGAGCGCCGCGGTTTCGGCGGCGTTCATCCCGCGCCAAAGAATAGCCATCGCCAGCGCCGCCCACTGGTAGGTGGGCACGATGCCATCCGTGAGCCCTTCGACCAGGAACGTGATCTCGGCGGCGGAGAGTTCCCCGCCATCCCGCTTGCGGCGGATCAGGTCGACGGCTCGCATCGCGTGGCTCGCTCCTCTCTTCGCTCGCCCGCGGCCCGCGTGACCGCAGCCGCTCACTCCGCCGGTACGGTGCCGAACTGCCGGTCGCCGGCATCACCCAGACCCGGCACGATGTACCCCACCTGATTGAGACCCTCGTCGAGGGCCGCCACGTGGATCGCCACTCCGGGTACGGCCGCCGCGAGCGTCTCCACCCCCTGCGGCGAGGCGATCAGCGCCAGAAACACGAGCCGCGGGATGCCGACGGCCCGCAGGATCTCGCAGGTGCGGACGGCCGAGCCTCCCGTCGCGAGCATCGGATCGACGACGATGGCCACGCTGGCGTCGAGCTTCTTGGGCAGCTTGTTGTAGTACTCCTTCGGCTGGAGCGTGGCCTCGTCGCGATAGAGCCCGACGTGCCAGACCTCGGCGTCGGGGATCAGGTCCAGAAGGCCGTCGGCCATGCCCAGGCCGGCCCGGAGGATCGGCACGATGGCGATCCGGTCGGCGAGCCTGCGGCCGGCCGCTTCAGCCAAGGGCGTCGGCACCCGCACGTCGCGGGTCGGGAGGCCGGCGGTCGCCTCGACGGCGACGATCCCCGTCAGCTGCCGCACGACCCGGCGAAACTCCGAGGCTTGAGTGGCCGGATTCCGCAGCGTGCAGACATGGTGGGCCACGAGCGGATGCGTCGAGACGTGCACGGTCGGCATGGCGGATCCTGGTACGGGAAAACCCGGGGTTCGGGGTCCGAGAGCATACCCCGTCTTTCGACCGTCGCGACCGCCCGCCCGGCGCCTCTATCATCCCCGCATGCGGCACTTCGACGTCTTCTTCGCTGGTCTCGGCGGCATCGGTGCAGCCTCGGCCTGCCACCTCGCCGGCCGAGGCTGCCGCACCCTCGGCCTCGACCGGTTCCCGATCCCGCACGACCGAGGGAGCTCCCACGGCCAGACCCGGCTCATTCGACTGGCCTACTTCGAGCATCCCGACTACGTGCCGCTCCTGCTGCGGGCCTCCGAGTTGTGGCGGGATCTGGAGGCCCGCACCGGCCGTCGGTTCTTGGTCGAGTCGGGGCTGCTCATGGCCGGGCCGGCCGACAGCGCGGTCATCGCGGGTGCGGAGCGGGCGGCTGCGATCCACAGGCTCGAGCTCGAGCGATTCACCGCCGCCGAGGCGACCAGACGCTGGCCGGTGTTCGCGCTGCCCGAGGACTGGGTCGCCCTACACGAGCCCCGGGCCGGCTTCCTGCATGTCGAAGACTGCGTCACCGCCCACGCCGCGGCCGCCCGAGAGGCGGGCGCGACGCTCGAGACCGGCGTGACCGTGCGGAGCTGGCGGGCCGATGGAACCGGCGTCGTGGTCGAGACCGACCGCGGCGCCATCGCGGCCGACCGGCTCGTCCTCACGCCCGGCCCCTGGGCGAGCGGCCTGCTGCACCTGCCGGCCGTGACACTCACC
Source organism: Planctomycetota bacterium (assembly GCA_046075145.1). Lineage (GTDB taxonomy): Bacteria > Planctomycetota > Planctomycetia > Pirellulales > UBA1268 > QWPN01. Next base: position 8,613 of record JBJTPO010000724.1, on the reverse strand, counting down.
GTGCTGCGAAAGTCGCTGTTTTGGGTGCGGCCCCCGCGGCCAGCGCGGGCGGCGTTCGCGCCGGTCGCGGCTCCCTGCTTCGCGTTCGCCGCACCGCACGGCTTCTTCTACGGCTTCCCCGAGCTCGATGAACGGGGCGTCAAGATCGCCGAGCACTCCGGCGGAACGGTCATCGCCGACCCACGGACCGTCGATCGGGCGGTGGACCCCGGGGAACGCGACCGCATCACGGAGATCATCGACCGGCACCTGCCGTCGCTGGGGACCGACTTCAGCGACCATGTGGTCTGCCTGTACACGATGTCCGCCGACCACCACTTCGTGGTCGGGCTCCACCCGGCCCACGATCAGGTCGCGGTCGCAGCCGGTTTTTCCGGCCACGGCTTCAAGTTCGCAAGCGTGATCGGAGAGGCGCTCGCGGATTTGGCCGTCTCCGGCACCACGCGGCTGCCGCTCGGCTTTCTCTCCCCCCGGCGATTCGGGTGAGGCGAGCGAGCAGCCCCCGCGCGGCGGTATGATCCCGATTCCTTGAAGCGAGGTGCCTGATGCAGCCCGGTGCGGATGCCACGAGCGACCTGGTCACCCGTGCCCGCGGCGCCGCCGCGCAGGCCTACTCGCCCTACTCCGGCTGGAAGGTCGGGGCGGCGGTCGTGTTTGCCGAGCGGGTCGACCCGTTCGTGGGCGCGAACGTCGAGAACGGCTCCTACGGCCTCACGATCTGCGCCGAGCGGGCGGCGATCTTCGCCGGCGTCGCGGCCGGGGGCCGGCGGCTCCTGCGCGTGGCCCTGACCTGCCGCGATCGCGACGGCACGCTCGTCGAAAAAATTGCCCCCTGCGGCGCGTGCCTGCAGGTGATCGCGGAGTTCGGCGCGGCCGACGCCGTGATCGAGATCGACGGCCGGGGCAGCTTCCGCCTGGCCGACTTCCTACCCCGGCCCTTCGAGGCCGACTCGCTCAAGGGTTGACCGCACGTGTACCGGCGTAGATAGAGAGGTTGGCGGTTCACCGCTCCGCGCTGACCGATTTGCCGTTCACTCCGCAGGCTTCTCATGGCCACCGCGACCCCCACCCTCAAGTTCACGATCGGGCAATCCGACCTGATGATCGAGGCCGGCGTGTTCGCCCGGCCGCCGGCACCGAGCGAACCGTTCGCGGAACCGCACCGGGTCAAGCTGATCGCAGGAGAGATCGTCATGATGAGTCCGATCGGCTCGCGGCACGAGGAGATCGTGGACCGGCTCAACGAGTGGAGCGTGGCGGTGGCACCGCATGGCGTAGCCCGCGTGCGGCTCCGGCAGTCGCTCGGCAGAGCGTGCCGCAGCCGGACGTCACCTGGTGCAGCCGCGAGACTCCGCAGCCCAGCGGCCCGAAGCTGCCGACCGCCCTGCTCGTGATTGGAGGTGGCTGAGACCAGCCTGAAGTATGAACTCGGCGAGCAGGCCGCGGTCTACCCCGCCGGCGGCGTCCCGGAGTATTGGGTGGTCGATGCGGTGGCCGAGATCGTGCACGTGCTCCGCAGTCCGGTGCCGCTCGCCTACGGCGAACACAGGGTCGCCGGCCGGGGCGAATCGATCGCGCGCCTCCTGCGGCCCGAGGCCGCGCTCGCCGTCGAGTCGCTCTTCGCGACCCGCCACTGAAGCCGGGCGGACAGCGCGATCTCACCGACCGACCGAGAGGCACACGAGCCGGCGGTCGTCGCGGAGGTAGAGTCGGCCGCCCGACAGGGCAGGCAGCGCCCGGAGGGCGCCCGCGAGATCCGCGCCGAACGGCCGGCAGCGGCCGAGGATCTTGAGCGCCGCGGGGTTGGGCTCGACGAGCAGCAGTTCGCCGTCGGTCTTCGTCACGACGAGCTTGCCGTCGGCCTCGAGGAGCGTGCCGTAGCCGAAGCCCCGCTCGGTCCACAGGACGCGGCCCGTCGCCGGGTCGAGGCACGTGAAGTCAGCCGGCGGGATGTCGTCACGGCCGTCGATCGCGTAGAGATGCCCTCCTACCAGGATCGGGGTGCAATACTGCGTGGCGAGCGACTCGCCCCCCTCCCAGATCGGTGTCGCCGCGCGGGCGTCGAAGGCCGCGCACACCGAGCCGATGCCATAGGCTGCGGTGACCAGGAGTCGCCCCTCGGGCAGCAAGACGGGCGTGGCCGCATTCACGGTCGGCCCCCGCTGGCCAAAGGGAAACCGCCAGCGGATCTCTCCCGTGGCGGCATCGACGAGCACACACGCCAGCCTCGTCACGGCCAGCACGTGGGATCGGCCGTCCACCTCCACCTCCACGGGCGCCGAATAGCCGGCAGCATCGGCCAGCGTCTGCCAGGCCGTCTCCCCCGTGGCCAGGTCGAAGGCCACGAGTCCCGCCTCCTGCTTCGCCCCGCCCACGTTCACGACCACGCGATCGGCCACGACGAGCGGCGTCGAGCCCGCGCCGAAGTAGCCCTCGGGGGCGGTGAAGTCGCGGTGGGTCTCCCGCGTCCACTGCCGGCGGCCGGTGGTGGCGTCGAGGCAGGCGAGCGTGCCTGAGGCACCGAACACGATTACGCGCTCCCCCGCCACGACCGGCGTGCACAACGGCCCATCGCCGCCCCCCACCTGCGGCTGAAACCTCGTGGGATGGCCGGCGTCCTTCCACGCGACCTCGCCCGTCGCCGCGTCGAGGGCCTCGACGAGTTCGGTGTCGCCCACGCGGTGAAACAGATAGGCCCGCCCGCCGGCCACGGCGATGCCCGCAAAGCCGACGCCCGTCTCCCGGCTCCAGACCACCGTCGGACCGGCCGCCGGCCACGTGGCGGCGAGCCTCTCGTCGGCGGCCGCATGGCCGTCGCGCCGCGGTCCGAGAATCTGCGGCCAATCCCCCGCGACCGCCGCCCAAGCCCAGAGGCCGATCACCATCGCGACAGAACAGCTCGATTGCAGGTCGCGACGGGCTGCCCGTGACCATCGAGCCGGCGTTGTCAGCGAGCGCAGGCGGGATGCCGAAAGGGAAGCTGGCATCGAGCGAACGGAGGCCGGGCGGGCACCGATCCGCCGCAGGCGGATCGGTCGCGGAGTGAGTGTCCGGCGCGATGGCACGGGCAACCCGGAGCCTGTGAGCACCGGGCCGACCTGAGCGTCCGGCGAGATGGCACGGGCAACCCCGAGCCACCATGGACATCGCTCGCGCGTCGCCACGAGTCTCATTCCGCCCGACCCCGCTGCCGGGCGTACTTCAGCCCAGGCACGAAGAAGCAGGCCGCGCTCACCAGGCCGAAGATCACGTGCTGCCAGGCCGGCACCACACACATCACCAGTGCCGTCGCGAACAGCACGGCGGCCTGGATGTAGAACACGCCCGAGAGGATTCCCGCCTTCGCGAAGAACACGAGGCCTGCCAAGAGCGCGAGCACCGGCGAGAGCGTGAGCGCAGGCAGCGCCAGCAGCGCCTCCACCCAGAAGAGCATCACGCTGGCGATCACGCTGCCCCCCCAGATGTGCGCGATCTGCCGCTCCACCGCCGTGACCGGGCCGGTGCGGTGCCGCAGCGCCCAGAAGATCGGCGCCCAGACCGCGAGCCCGCCGCCCCAGAGCGCGACGTAGGGCCAGCGGCTCACGACGCCCTGCCAGGCCAAGACATCGGTGACCACGCAGAGCGTAAGCACCACGACCGAGTGCCACATCCACAAGAGGCCCCAGTTTTCGAGCACCGTGGCGTGGTGCGTCTCGCGGAACAGTCGTGCGACGATCTCGGTCAAGCCGCCGCTGCGGGCTGCCACCGGCTCCCCGGCCAGGAAGGCCCGCAGGTCGGCGGCCAGGGCGGCAGCAGAGGCGTAGCGAAGATCCTGCGGCTTCTGCAGGCTCTTGAGCGCGATCATCTCCAGATCCCGGTTCACCCCCGACTCGAGCGACCGCGGCACGGGTGGGTCGCTCTCCAGCACGGCCAGGAGGGTGTCCATCGGATTCGCGGCCTGAAACGGCGGCCGACCCGTGAGCGTCTGATACAGGATGGCGCCCAGGCTCCAGACATCGCTCGTCGGCCCGACGTCGCCGCGGCTGCCGGCCGCCTGCTCGGGTGACATGTAGCAGGGCGTGCCCAGGATCGCCCCGGTGTGGGTCACGTCCTGATCAGCCTCGATCCGCTTGGCCAGGCCGAAGTCGGAGACGTGCGGCTTGCCGGTGGCGTCGATCAGGATGTTGGAGGGCTTGAGATCGCGGTGGAGCACGCCGCCGCGGTGGGCCGCGTCGACGGCCTCGGCCACTCGGGCCAGGATCGTGGCGGCTTCCCGGGTGGGCACGCCCCCGGCTGCCAGCCGCTTGGCGAGGGTCGTGCCCTCGATGAACCGCATGCTGTAGAAGGGATGGCCGCCGCACTCGCCGACCTCGAAGATCTAGACGATGCCCGGTTGGTCGAGCCGGGCCGCCGCCTCGGCCTCGCTGCGGAACCGGGCCAGGTCGGCGGCCGTGGCCAAGTCGCGGCGGAGAAGCATCTTCACCGCCACGATCCGGTCGAGGCTCTTCTGCCGGGCCCGGTACACGATCCCCATCCCGCCCCGGCCCACCTCCTCGAGCAGTTCATAGTCATCGAACGACGCCGGCAGGGGCGTGACGCCAGGCACGAACGAGCCGGGATCCGGCGGCGGCGCGAGCGACGGCGGCTCGGATCGCGGCGGCTCGAGGATCGTGGAAGCCTCGGCCACTGCGTCGGCCATCGACATCGCGGCGAACAGTTCCCGCAGCTGGCCGGCCAGGTCGGGATGATCGGCGGCGAGCCGCTCGAGGATCGCCACCGCCTCGGGCCCGCGGGCCTCGGAGAGCGACTCGACGAGCTCGGAGAGCCGCTCTTCGTCGGCGCTCGAGAGCGGCTCATCGACACGGCGTGTGGCGGAGGCGGTCATCGTCCAGAAAGCCAGGCTCGGAAATCTCCCAGCCGGCATGATAGTCATCGGTCTGTGGCGGCCCACCGCGCCGTGGTCAGCCCTCGAGCAGCCCGCGCAGCCGCCTCATCGCCCGCAGGTAACGCATCCCGGCGGCAGGCTTGGAGAGCCCGAGGGCCGCGGCGGCCTCCGCGGTGGACAGGTGCTCGAAGTGCCGCAGGAGCACGATCTGCCGGTCGCCCTCGTCGAGTTGATCCACCGCGGCCGCGAACCGCCGCTCGAGTTCGTGCCAGGTGGCGGCGGCCGCCGGGGTGAGCTCCCGGTCGGCGAGCTGGCCGGCGAGGTCGGCCTCCGACCGATCTGTGGCGGCGGCCGTCACCAGCGGCACCTCACGATCGACGCTGCGGGTGCCCGCCACGCGGTGCCGGCGGTGGGCGTCGATCAGCCGATCGCGGGCCATGTGCCGCAGCCAGAGCCCGAAGGGCATCGTGGGGTTGGCGAGGTAGTCGCCCAGCCGGCGGTTGGCCTCCACGAGCACGTCCTGGACGATGTCGCTGGCATCGACCCGCCGCTGCACGGCCCGGTCCATACGGCGGTCGATCATCCGCCGGATCGCGGCGCGGTGCCGCTCGAGCAGTCCGTTGACGGCGTCGCCGTCGCCGCGACGGGCCTTGTCGAGCAGCACGAGCGTGGGGCCGGGGCCGCCGTCGCTCGACGATGCAAACCGCTCGTCGTCGGCGCCTGACCGGAGGGGCATGGAAGGGCTCACGCAGCGAGGGGGCCGGGGCCGCAACCCCAGAGCCGTTCATCGTACCAACGTGTCGCCACGACGGGTGATGACGGTCGTGCCAACCATGCCAGGGAGGGAAGGGCTACCGATCGGGAAAACCAGGTTTTTTGCCCCCCGGGCTTTTGCCCCGCCGCCAGCCGTGGGCCATAATCGCGGGCGGTCACAACGGACAGACCGCTGGTTGCCGCCGCCCGGTCGATCGGCCTCCCGCCAACGGATTGCCCCGTGATCGCTGCCTGCTCCCGACTGTGGATTCGCGCCTCCCGTGCGGCGCTCGCCGGGCTCGTGGGTGTGGTTCTGTCGGGGGCCCCGGCCTGGGCCGAGTCGTTTTTGCAGTGGGTGCCGGCCGGGCAGGGGGCCAGTGCCGCCGCCCATCCCGACGACCTCGCCGCCCGGACGACGGCGCTGGTCCACGAGGGCCGCTGGTCCGACATCGTCAAGATCTGCGAGACGGCCGCCCGCAAGGGCACGCTCGACCCGGCGCTGGCCCGGCAATACGACCTGGCCAAGCTTCACTGTGACATCGCCCGCCGGCATGCCGAGCCTGCCTACCGCCGCCAGCTGTCCCTCCTCTCCGAGGCCGAGGCTCGGCAGGCCTACGGCGAGGTGCTCTCCCGGATCGGCTCCCACCACGTCGAGATTCCGGACTACGGCCGGCTCGCGGCCCGGGGCCGAATGGCCGTCGACCTGGCCCTCGAGGATCCGGCGTTCATCGCCAACCACGCCTCGCAGGCCACCCCCGACCGGCTCGCCGCCTACCGCGGGCAGGTGGAGCGGATCGTAGCCACCCGCCCCGTCGCCTCCCAGGCCGACGCCGAGGCGGTCGCCGCCTGGATCGCCCGGGCAGGCCATTCGATCCTCGGCGTCCAGCCGGCGGTCGTGCTGATGGAGATGGCCGCCGCGGCGGTCGGCGGACTCGACGAATACTCCGCCTTCCTGACGACGGGCCAACTCGAGGATCTCTACTCGCAGATCGAGGGCAACTTCGTGGGCCTGGGCGTCGAGCTCAAGAGCGCCCCGGACGGTCTGCTCGTGGTGCACGTGATCCCCGCCAGCCCGGCGGAGCGGTCCGGCATCCGGGCGGGCGACCGGCTGATCGGTGTCGGCGGCCGGTCGATCGGCGGCCTGAGCGTGGACGAGGCGGCCCACCTGCTGCAGGGACCCGAAGGCTCGCTCGTCACGCTGGCCGTCGCCCGCGGCCCGGGCGCCGCCCGCGCCGTCACCGTCCGCCGCGAGCATGTCGAGGTGCCGAGCATCGAGGAGGCGGCGATCGTCGATCCCGCCGTCGGCATCGCCCGGGTCAAGATCAGCTCGTTCCAGAAGACGACCGCCGCGGATCTCGATGCCGCGCTGCGGCGGCTCGACGCGACCGGGATGCGGGCCTTGGTGATCGACCTCCGCGGCAACCCGGGCGGCCTGCTCTCAGCGGCGGTGGACGTGGCCGATCTGTTCCTCGACCGTGGCCTCGTGGTGGCGACGCGGGGCCGCAGCCCCGAGGAAGACTTCAACTACACCGCAGCCCGCAGCGGCACCTGGCGGATGCCGCTGGTCCTGTTGATCGACGGCGACTCGGCCAGTTCGAGCGAGATCCTCGCCGGGGCCATCCGCGACCACCGTCGCGGCACGCTGGTCGGCTCGCGGAGCTACGGCAAGGGCTCGATCCAGGGCATCTTCCCGCTCGACGCCGCCGGCGTGGGGATGCGGCTGACGACGGCGAAGTTCTTCTCGCCCCGCGGCCTCCCCTTCAGCGGCGTGGGCGTGGAGCCCGACGTGCCGGTCGTGACCGTCGCCCGCCCGATCGACGGCGACGTGGCCGCCGCGGAGGGGCAGCAGTCCGACACCGTGCTCGCGACGGCCGTCGAGGTGGCCCGCCGCTCGCTGCTCCGCCCCGCAGCCGCCCCCGGCCGCACGACCGCCGCCCGCTGAGATTCGGCGGCGCAGGGCTCGGCTTACGGAGGCGAGACCTTCGCCGTCCGCAGCGATTGTTAGCCGCTACACTGGCGACCCCAGAAAGGAACCGTTCCCCATGACCACCGCCCGCGCCAGTGCGATCGCCGCCATCAACGCCTACCGCCCGACGGGTCAGGCCTGGAACTTCCGAGAGACGCCCACGAGCGAGATCTTCGGCGCCAACGTGTTCGGCGACGCCGAGATGCGGGCCCGGCTGCCCAAGAGCGTCTACAAGGCGCTGCAGGCCACGATCAAGCGGGGCAAGCCCATCGACCCCTCGATCGCCGACGCGGTGGCCCTGGCGATGAAGGACTGGGCGATTGAGAAGGGGGCCACCCACTACGCCCACGTCTTCTATCCGCTCACGGGCCTGACCGCCGAGAAGCACGACAGCTTCCTCTCACCCACCGGCGAGGGCACCGCGGTCGCCGAGTTCTCCGGCAAGGAACTGATTCAGGGCGAGCCCGACGCCTCGAGCTTCCCCTCGGGTGGCCTGCGGGCGACCTTCGAGGCCCGCGGCTACACCGCCTGGGATCCGACGAGCCCCGCTTATATCCTCGACAATCCCAACGGCACCACGCTCTGCATCCCGACCGCCTTCTGCTCCTGGACGGGCGAGGCGCTCGACAAGAAGACGCCGCTTTTGCGGAGCATGCAGGCGGTCGACAAGCAGGCTCGCCGGGTGCTCGAACTCTTCGGCCACAAGGACGTCGGCCAGGTGACGGCCTCGGCCGGCCCCGAGCAGGAATACTTCCTGATCGACCGCAACTTCTACTTCAACCGGCCCGACCTCGTGATGACCGGGCGGACGCTGTTTGGCGCCCGCCCGCCCAAGGGGCAGGAGTTCGAGGACCAGTATTTCGGGGCGATCCCCGAGCGCGTGCTGGCTTTCATGCTCGAGGCGGAGCGGGAACTCTACAAACTCGGCGTTCCCGTCAAGACCCGGCACAACGAGGTTGCGCCGAGCCAGTACGAGATCGCGCCGGTCTACGAGAACGCCAACATCGCGACCGACCATCAGCAGACGATC
>JBJTPO010000723.1:0-2130 GCA_046075145.1 Planctomycetota bacterium | reverse complement strand
GCGGGGCGCTCGCGGCCAGCCGGCACGGCGACGGCCGCCACCTCGCGGCCGTGCTCGGCGGCAGCACGCTGGTGCTGGGAGCGGTTCAGACGGCGATCGCGCAGTTCTCGAGCGTGGCGATCGCGGAGTTCGACCTCGAGCCGGCCGCCCTGGTGCGGCTCGTGCTGCTCGTGCAGGCGGTGGCCCTGCCGGGCGCGCTCGTGGTGGGACTGCTCTCGGAGCGGTTCGGGCGGCGGGCGGCGCTCGTGACCTGCCTTACCGGCTGGATCGCCGTGCTCGCGCTCGCGTGGTTCGTGCGGACGGTGCCGCAACTGCACGGGCTCGCGGTCCTCCTGGCGCTCGTGCTCGGGGGCGTGCAGAGCGTGATCCGGGCGACCGTGGCGGAGGCCGCGCCGGAGGGCAGGGCGGGGATCACCTTCGGTCTCCTGCAGGTGGGCGCGAAGCTGGCCGGCGCGGCGGCGGGGCTCGCCTTCGGCGGGCTGTATCTCGCCAGCGGCCACCCGCGGGCCGGGCTCGCGGCGCTGCTCCTGCAACTCATCGCCGGCTGGTGGCTGCTGCGGCGGATGGACGGCCGTCGCAAGCCGCTTCAGACCAGCCCGAGCACGTCGCGCATCGAGTAGAGGCCGGCTGGCTTCCCGGCCAGGAACGCCGCCGCGGCGAGGGCGCCCCGCGCGTAGCAGTCGCGGCTCGTGGCCCGCACGGTGACGGCGAACGACTCCCCGTCCATGCCGAACAGGATCGTGTGCTCGCCCGGATTGTCGCCGGCCCGGATGGCGTGGTAGCCGATCTCGTCGGCCGGCCGGGCTCCAGGCCGGCCGTCGCGGCCGTGGGCCTCGCGAACCTGGCCCATCGCTTCGCGGACGATGGCGCCGAACTTGAGGGCGGTGCCGCTCGGGGCGTCCTCCTTGTGGCGGTGGTGGCACTCCACGATCTCGACGTCGGTGCGGCCGCCCACACGTTCCAGCAGGGTGGCCGCCCGCCCCACCAGGTCCATCGAGATGTTGACCGCCAGGCTCATGCTCGGCGACTGCAGGACGGGGATCACGCTGGCCGCCTCGGCGATGCGGCCGTGATCGGCCGCCGTCAGCCCTGTGGTGGCGACGACGAGCGGCACGCGCTGTTCGACGCACGTGACCACGATCCCCGCTACGGCCTCGGGCAGCGAGAAGTCGATCACCACGTCGGCCGGACCCTCCCACGCGTCGGCGACCGTGATGCCCGCCGCGGCGCAGCCCGCCAGCCCGCCCGCGTCCACCCCGCACCGCGGATGACCGGTCCGCTCCAGGGCCGCGACCAGCCGCCACTGCGCAGGCTCGTTGAGGGCTCCCGCGATGACCCGCTGGCCCATCCGGCCGGCAGCTCCATGGACGACGAGACGCAGGGGCGGGGCGGGCATGGGAGGCTCCGGGGAAGGCCTGGAAACTTCAGCCAGCATAGGGCATCGGCTTCGGATCGTGAACCTGGCACGAAGCCCGGCGGGCTCCACAACCCGCTGGGCTGTCCCCAGGCAACCGTCAGCCGTAGAGGTCGATCGCCTGCACGATCTCGTCGAGCCGGTTGCCCACGCTGACGGCCCGGTTGGCGAAACTCGCCCGGCTCACACCCCGGCTGCCGAGCACCTCGTTGAAGAGCTTCTGATCGGTGGTGTGGTAGGCCACGGTGGCGGTCGGGTCCTTGAGCTGGTGACCGGTGAGGATGCAGACCACCCGCTCCTCGCGGCCGATCACCCCCTCGGCCACGAGCTGCTTCGCCCCTGCCACGCTCGCGGCGCTGGCCGGCTCGCATCCCAAGCCACCGGCCCCCACCTGCGCCTTGGCGTCGAGAATCTCCTGCTCGGAGACCTCCCGGACGACCCCGTCGCAGACCTCGAGGGCCCGCAAACACTTGTTGAGGTTCACCGGTCGATTGATCTCGATCGCACTCGCGATCGTGTCGGCCCGCTTGTTCTCGCGGTCGAGCTCGTCGTAGTAGTGACAGGCGGGGGCCAGATCGGCCCGGCCGCCCTCCCAGCGGAGGCCCCGCTTGGTGTACAGCTCATGGAGCGTGTTGGCGCCGGCGGCGTTGATCACCGCCAGCCGGGGTATGCGTTCGATCAGCCCGAGCTTGCGGAGTTCGGCGAAGGCCTTGCCG
>JBJTPO010000722.1:0-1045 GCA_046075145.1 Planctomycetota bacterium | reverse complement strand
ACCTGGGTCATCGCCGGCGAGGTGCACGTTCGCCGCGGTGTCACCCTGAAGATCGCCGACAGGGCGACCCTCCTGATCGCCAACGGCGTGCTGCCGAAGAGCCGCCTCCGCCGCGCGACGCTGATCTTCGACCCCGGGTCGCGGCTCGTCGCCGGCCGCTTCACGGTGCGGGCCTGCAACGCCGAGCATCGCCCGGTCCAGGCGGCCAACAACGGCGGCCTCTGGTTCCTGGGCACGTTCGCGACCGGGAGCAAGGATGGGATCGAGGTGAAGAAGAGCCGCGGCGTGCCGCCATCGAAGTTTCGGGCGCGATCGATCACCGCCTCGCACCTGGGCCGACGGGATACGTACCGAAGTGCCAAGACGGGAAAGGATCTCGACATCGGCGACGACATCGACGGCATCTCGGTCGTGGGCGTGGGCCCGGAGGAGTGGCGGGTGCGCGAGGTCCGCAGCCTGCACTCCGCCGACGACGGGTTCGACGTCACCAACTCGCACATCCGGCTCGACCGGCTCGAGGTGCGACATCCGGCCGAGGACGGCCTCAACGTGTCGAGCAGCCGGATCGAGATCCGCCGCAGCCTGCTGCTCGAAGCCCCAAGATCACGCGACGCCGACCGCGACCTCTTCGACCTCGAGACCGACGACGGCGGCTCGTTCGTGGAACTGCCCCGGGGCTGCTGGGTGCGGTTGCGGGGCGTGTTTGGCGATCAGCTTGCGCTCTCCTCGCCTGACATGCCGCGGCCGACCACGACCGCCGACAACGAGCGGCGGTATGCCTACTCAGGCCGGCTGAAGGCCGACGCGGTGATCCACTCGCTGACCGCCGACTGACCGGCGGAGTAAGGCGTTGGCGGCTTCAGTACTGGATCGCGATGCCGGCGTCGGAGAAGAAGGGGGCCGCGTCGTCCGTGAGCCCCCAGCCGACGCGGAGACCGATCTCGACGTTCCGCGTGATGCTGTAGTGCATGCCCGGGCTGAAGAAGGGCTGTTGCCTGTCGGAGACGAGCCCCTGGGTGTAGGAGCCGAACCACTCGGAGTGCAC
>JBJTPO010000721.1:0-2526 GCA_046075145.1 Planctomycetota bacterium | reverse complement strand
CTGTCCGGTGTTCGCCCGCGAGGGAGGCTTCATCCGCCCGGGCTTCGACCGGCCGCTCGACGACCTGGCCGAACTGGCCGACGGCGGCAAGGCCTGGATCACCCGCTACCAGGCCCAGGAGATCGAGCGGACGGGGATCGCCTCGCTGAAGGTGGGCTACAACCGGGTGTTCGGGTTCTTTCTCGAGGTGGGCCGGTCCCACGCCGAGAAGGTGCCGTCCGAGTATGTCCGCAAGCAGACGGTCAAGAACGCCGAACGCTACACGACGCCCGAGCTCGACGAGCGGCAGCGGCAGGTGCTCGGCGCCGAGGAGGAGGCGATCCGCCGCGAGATCCAGCTGCTCGACGAGCTGCGAAGTTTCGTGGCCGGCGAGCGGAGCCGGCTCGACCGGGCCGCCGGGATCCTGGCGATCCTCGACGTGCTCGTGGCGCTGGCCGACGTGGCCCGCCGCCGGGGCTGGGTGAGGCCGGAGATCACCGCCGGCGGCGAGCTCGCGATCGAGTCCGGCCGCCATCCGGTGCTCGAGGAGCTGCTGCCCCCGGGCACGCTCGTGGCCAACGACCTTTCGCTTGCGGCCCGGCCCCCGGATGGCCCGCCACCTGCCGGCGACGACCCCGCGATCCTGCTCGTCACCGGGCCCAACATGGGGGGCAAGAGCACGTTCATCCGCCAGGCGGCGCTCGTGGTGGTGCTCGCCCAGGCGGGCAGCTTCGTGCCTGCCAAGCGGTGCCGCCTGGGAATCGTGGACCGGCTCTTCGCCCGGATCGGCGCCGGTGACGACCTGGCCCGGGGCGCGAGCACGTTCCTGGTGGAGATGTCGCAGACGGCCCGGATCCTGAACAGGGCGACGCCCCGCAGCGTCGTGATCCTCGACGAGGTGGGCCGGGGAACGAGCACCTTCGACGGCCTGGCGATCGCGCAGGCCGTGGTGGAGCACCTCCAGGGCTCCGTCGGCTGCCGCACGCTCTTCGCCACCCACTATCTCCAGCTCGCGGAGCTCGCGCGGCTGCCGGGTGTGGGCAACGCTCAGGTGCTCGTCAAGCAGCACCGCGACGAGCTCGTGTTTCTGCACCAGGTGGCGGCCGGCGCCGCAGACAAGAGCTGGGGCGTGCACGTGGCCCGGCTGGCCGGCGTGCCCACGAAGGTGATCGAACGGGCCCGCGACCTCCTGCTCGCGCTCGAGAGCGACGCGGCGGCGGCCCCGAAACCCCGCCGCAAGCCCGCGGCCTCGGAACAGAAGTCGCTGTTTGAGTCGTAGCGCCAGGCGGCCGCCCCCTCGTGGCAGCGGGATTTCATCCCGCTGAAGCCACCGCAGGTGGCACGCGCATTCCACGGGATGGAAACCCGTGGCCACTCAGGCCGACCCGGCAACCCCGAGCCCGCAACTCAAACCGCAGCCTACGCGGGCGGGAGGCCGCGTCACCCGCACTGGTTCATATTGTCGCGGGGCGTGCCGGCGGCCACGAGTTCGGGCTTCAGCCGAGGGGCGGCGATCGTGGCGTCGTCGCGGGAGAGCGTGACCGGGATGCTCTTGTAGGCCGGGGTCCGCGAGAGCGGGTCGGCCGCCTTGGGCACGAGCACGTTGCTCTCGGGGTAATACATCGCCACACAGCCCGGGCGGATCTCCGGAAACGCCGACACGACCTGGCCCCGCATCTCACCGGCGGCGCTCGCGATCCGGCAGCGGCCGCCCGCCGTGAGCCCATACGTACGGATGTCGTCGGGGTGGATCAGCACGATGTCCCGCCGCGTCTGGTTGCGGTAGAGATCCTCCTCCTCGTACACGACCGTGTTGAACTGCCCCTCGCTGCGGATCGTCATCAGGACGAGCCCCTCCGGCGGCGGCGGCAGTTCATGGACGACCAGGTGGGCCTTGCCGTCGGCCGTGGGGAAGCTGGCCGTGTCGAGCGCCCGGCCGGGGATCGAAAACTCCTTCTTCGTCCTGTCGATGTCGGCGATCTGCTCGAGGCCGGGCACGATCGCCGCGATCGCCCGGCGGATCGTGCTCGTGTGGGCCATGTCGCGCCAGTTGACCGGGCCGCCCTCGCCCAAGACCCGCAGGGCCAGTTCGGCGATGATCGCCACCTCGGCCCGGGGGCCGGTGACGTCATCGCTCGCGTGCCGCGGCTTGCCACCGTCGGAGAGCCGGATGTAGCTGAACATGCTCTCCTGCGTGGAGGGCTCCGGTTCCTCGTCGCGGGCGAGCACCGGCAGGATGATCGTCTCCTCTCCGCCCAGGCCGCCGGCGTGGCCCGTGTTGAGCGACGTGCTGAGGTAGACCACCGTGTCGATCTTGGCCATCGCCCGCTCGGCGTAGGCGGCATCGGGGCTCGCCCCCCAGAGGTTGCCGCCGAGACACAGGGCGAAACGCATCTTCCCCTCGTCGGCCGCATCAAGGCACTCGAGCGTGTCGTAGCCCTTCATGGTCGGCAGTTTCACGCCGTAGGCCGATTCGAGCCGCTCGAAGATCGCCTGCTTCAGCGTGGGCGTGACGCCCACCGTGCCCATGCCCTGGATGTTGGAGTG
>JBJTPO010000720.1:0-2621 GCA_046075145.1 Planctomycetota bacterium | reverse complement strand
CGGATCGCCTCGGCCCGGGTGTCGGAGGGAAACCTCGTGAGAAACAGCTCGATCAGAGGCCGGGCATCGCGGAGGTCGGCGGCCGGGGCGTCGGCGATCGCCCGGATCCGCGCGTGGATTTGGTCGGCCGTGAGCGGCTGGAGGAGGGTGTAGCCGCCGGCCAGCACCGCCGCGACCAGGCCAGCGGCGGTCGCCAGCCGCAGCCACCGGTCGCGCCGGGCGATCCTGGCGGCCTCGGCGCTTGCGGCACGATGCAAATCCTCCACCGTCGTGAACCGGTTGGTCGCCGGCGCTGCTGCAGGGCTAGCGACACGATTCGGCTCGGTGGCACGGTGGGCGAGCGACCGTCCGTCCCGGGCGGTGGGAGGCGTCAAGGCCTGCGTCGCAGCCGGTGCTGGACCGCCGACCGTGCCGCGGTCCCCGCCCTCCGTGGCCCGCGTGGCCGCGAGCAGATCGATGTCCGAACCGCCGGCGGACGACCCGATGGGCCGGGTGGAACTGGCGCTGCGGGGATGCGCCTCAGTGGCATCCGCAGCCGCGTTCGCCGGGCCCGCTGGCTCGGGATCGACGCAGTCGCCGAGCGCCGTCAGCGCCCGGCCGACGGCCAGGGCGTTCGGAGGGCGATCGGAGGGGTCCTTGGACAGCAACCGGGCCACGAGGCCATCGACACCTTCGGGCACTTCGGGCACGATCGCCGAGACCCGGGGCGGCTGCTCCTTTCGCTGCCGCCTGAGCACCTCCGTCACGTCACCCCCGCGGAAAGGCGGCCGACCGGTCAGCATCGCGAACATCACGAGTCCCAGCGCGTAGAGATCCACGCGGGCATCGACCGGGGCACCGGCCGCCTGCTCCGGCGCCATGTACTCGGCGGTGCCCACGACGGTGCCGGCCTGGGTGTGGCCGGAGTCGCCGAACAGCCGGGCAATCCCGAAGTCGGCCAGCTTGACCCGTGACTCCAGGCCGGGCTGATCGGGAAACAGGAGATTGGCCGGCTTGAGGTCGCGGTGCACGATCCCCTGGTCGTGCGCCGACTTCAGCGCCCGGGCCACGTCGCCGGCGATCGCCACCGTCTCCCGCCAATCGAACCGCCGACCCGACTTGAGGATCTCTTCAAGACTCCGGCCGCGCACGAGTTCCATCGCGAAGAACGGCCGCCCCTCCTCCTCGCCGAAGGCCAAGAGCCGCACGATGCCCGGGTGGCGGAGCGCCTTGAGCGCCTCGATTTCCGCCGCGAACCGCCCCCTGAGCCCGGGATCGTCGCCGAGATGGGCCGAGAGCGTCTTGACGGCCACGCCCCTCCCGGCGTCATCGACGGCCTCGAACACCGTTCCCATGCCGCCGCGACCGAGTCGGCCGCGAATCGTGTACGGTCCCAGGCGGATTGGATCCATGACGAAGCATTCTATCCGCTCAACCTCGCCGCTGGCGGGTACAACACAGGGCCCCTGACCCAGCGTTCCCGCACGTTCCCGACCCCCGGCATGAACACCGTAGACACGGCTCCGCCCCCCGGCGAGACGCGGCTCCTGCCCGCCGACACCAATCAGGCCCGTGGCCTGGCCGCCTACGCGCTCGACTTCCTGCGTCGCGGCCCGAAGCCGGTCGGCAGCGCCACGCTCGGCCTGCTCGAGCGGTTCCACCTCGACAGTGTCGGCTGCGGTGTCTCGGCGCTGGCCGATGCCGCCAACGCCCCGACCGTGCTCCGCCGCGAGGCGCTTTCCACGAGCCCGGCCGCCGGCACCGCGGGGGCCGTCTGCTTCGGATCCCGCCGCCGCTGCCTGGCCGAGCGGGCCGTGGCCGCCAACTCGAGCGCTGTCCGCGAGTGGGATTCCAACGGCACGAACTTCGGTCACGACGCGGCCCGCGGCCGCACCGCCGGCGAGTTCGGCCACAACGACTTCTATCCCGTGGCGATCGCCGCGGCCACCGAGGCGGGGCTCGACGGCGACCAGACGCTCCGCGTGATGCTCCTGATCGACGAGATCCGGGGTCGGTTGGCCGAGGTCTTTCCCCTGCGGACGTATGCGATCGATCACGTTCATCATGGGACGGTCGCCTGCGCCGCCGCCTTCACGGCGGCCCTGGGGGGCGGCGAGGACCAGATCGAGTCGGCCATCGGCATGGCGGTGGCCCACTACGTGCCCTATCGGGCGATCCGTGCCGGTCACCAACTCTCCGACAGCAAGGGGGCCTCGGCGGCGCTTGCCGCGGAGGCGGCCGTGTTGTGTGCTCGGCGAGCGCTGGCGGGCTTCGTCGGCCCGAGGGACGTGTTTCGCAATCCGCTGGCCATCTACAGGCTCAACCAGCCGACCGCCGACGGAAGGAGCCCTTTCGACCTTGAACTCGGCCTCGGGGGCGACGCCTTCGCCCTTCACGCGATGCACTTCAAGCTCGGTCTCTACGAGCATCAGTCGGCCGGCGCACTGCAGTCGCTCGTCGATCTCTTCGCGCGGACCCCGGCCCTTGCGAGCGATCTGGCCGGCATTCGCCGGATCCGGGTGGTGATCTACGAGCCGGCCTATTCGATCATCGCCGACCCCGCCAAGCGGACGCCCACTACGCGGCAGTCGGCCGACCACTCGCTCCCGTACATCCTGGCCCGCACGCTGCTGAAGGCGGCG
>JBJTPO010000719.1:0-15366 GCA_046075145.1 Planctomycetota bacterium | reverse complement strand
CCGTGACGGCCAGGCGGCCGAGCCCGTCCGCGAGATCCGCACGCTCCTGGATCTCTTCGTCCGGCCGCTCGAACTCCTGCTGCTCCTGGTGACCACGCTCGTCGTGATCGTCTCGGCGATCGGGATCCTGGTGAGCATGGTCGGCTCGGCGCTCGAGCGGAGCCGCGACGTGGCGGTGATGCGGGCGCTCGGGGCCCGGCGCAGCCACGTGCTCACGGCGGTGCTGCTGGAGGCGGTCATCCTGGCCGTGGGCGGCGGGCTCGTCGGCTGGCTACTGGGCCACGGGATCGTGGCGGCGATCGGCCCTCTGATCACGACCAACGCCGGCGTGTCGGCCGGGTTCTTCTCCTCGGCGCCCCTGGGCGAGGCACTGCTCGTGCCGTTTCTGGTGGTGCTCGCGATCCTTTCGGCGTTGCTCCCGGCCCTGGCTGCCTACCGCACCGACGTGGCCAAGTGGCTCTGACCTCCGCCACGGAGACCCGCTCATGCGCTTGCGGACGCAGCCCTGGCATGGCGACACCGGTGGCCGCGGGCCGGGGCGGTTCTTCATCGTCTTCCTGGCCGTGATGTTCGCCCTGGAACTCGCGATCATGGCGGTGCTTCCCCGGATCGTGCCCCGGAACGCCCCGCCGATCGTCGCCGCGGTGATCGACGGGGCGGTGCTTACGGCCGTCCTCGCGCCGCTGGTGTGGTTCGGCTTCGTGCGGCCCGTCCAGCGACTGCATGAGAGCCGGGGCCTGCTCCTCGACCGGCTCCTGTCGGCCCAGGAGGACGAGCGCCGCCGGATCGCGGCCGACCTCCACGACGGGCTCGGGCAGAACCTCACTACCATGCTGCTCAGGCTGAGCGTGATCGCCGACTCGGCCGCCACGGCCGCCGTTCGCGAGAACGCCGCGGCCCTGCGGGAGATCGCCTCGACCTCGCTCACCGAGATCCGCCAACTCGTCCGCGAGACGCGGCCGCCCGCCCTCGACGACCTCGGGCTGGCCGCGGCGCTCGAGCGTCAACTGGCCGACGTGGTGGCCGCGACCGGCCTCACCGCCACCCTCTCCTGGCCCGACGGCGAAAGCCGGCGGTTCACGCCGGAGATCGAGACGGCCGTCTATCGCGTGGTGCAGGAAGCGGTGACCAATGCCGTCAGGCACGCCGCCGCCGGTCGCATCGAGGTCAGGCTGGCCGCGACCGACGAGGCCCTGACGGTGACGGTTCAAGACGACGGCCGGGGCTTCGACGTGCGGGCGGCCCTCCAGCCCGCGCGGCAGCCGTTCGGCCTGCTGGGGATGCGGGAGCGGGTCGCCGTGTGTAGCGGCACGGTCGACGTGACGAGCGAGCCGGGCCGCGGCACGGTCGTCACGGCCCGGATCCCCCTGATGCCGGGAGGCCCGCGATGAGCCGCCCGATCCGCGTCCTGATCGCCGATGACCATGCCGTGATGCGCTCCGGTCTGCGGCTGTTGCTCGAGTCCCAGGCCGACATCCGGGTGGTCGACGAGTGCGGCACCCACCAGGAGGTGCTGGCCGCCCTGGCGCGGCACCGGGGCTGCATCGACATCGTCTCCCTCGATCTTTCGATGCCGGGTGGCTCGGCAGGCGCGCTGATCGAGGACGTGATTCGCAGCCATCCGGGCGTGGGCGTGGTGGTGCTGACGATGCACGACGACGCCAGCCACGCCCGCCGGGCGCTCGCGGCGGGCGCCCGGGGATACGTCGTGAAGTCGGCCGCTGACCGGGAACTGCTGGCGGCGATCCGGGCCGTGGCCGAAGGTCGCACCCACGTCGGGCAGGCCGTCGGAGGCGAGGCAGTCGCGGATCCGAAGCGACCGCTCGGTGGCGGGTCGCCCCTCGACACCCTCAGCGAGCGGGAGCGGGAGGTGCTGGTGCTCGTGGCCCAGGGGCATACGAACCAGCAGATCGCCGACCGTCTCTACCTGAGCGTCAAGACGATCGAATCGTACCGCTCGCGGCTGATGACCAAGCTCGGCCTCACCAATCGGGCGGAACTCACGACGTTCGCCCTCGAGGCGGGCCTGATGGGCGGCGGGTGATCGGGGGCTTGAGGGTCGTCGGCCCCACCCGTCACCGGGTTGCGCGCTGTGTTTGCGGGGTTTCCCCGGCAGCCGGATCGGCTGGAATTGCGGTAACGTAAGGGGGTGTTTTGGCACTCCATGCGCCGGGAGTTCTTGCACCCTGCCCGGCAGATCGCGCACCCCATGACAGGCCCCGTGCTCAACCCACTGCCATCATCGGGCCGCTTCCGGCCCGTGGCCATCTGGGCGGTGCTCCTGGCGACGACCGGAGCCTGCTTTGCGCCGCCGGATCCGGCCGAGCCCGAGCCCCGAGCCCAGACTGCCCCGGCAGGCCACGATGCGGCACCCACGCCACCGGACGGCACGGGCGCCGTGGCCGGAGAAGCCATCGCGTTTCCCCGGGCGTCGTGGCCGGGGGCGGGGATCACCGTCGCGCCCGCCGCGGTCGGGCCGCTCGAGGAGTCGGCCACGCTGACCGGCCGGATCACGCTCAACGAGGACCGACTGGCCCACGTCTTTCCGCTCGTCGAGGGCCGCATCGACGAGGTGCGCGTTGGATTGGGCGACCACGTCACCAAGGGGCAGGTGATGGCGGTCATCCAGAGCCGCGAGGTCGGCGAGGCCCGGCTCGAGCTCGTGCAGGATCGCCTCGCGCTCGGCTTCGCCCGCCGCAAGGACCAGTGGGCCCAGGCAGTGGCCGAGAACACGGAGTTGCTGATCGAACTGATCCGTTCCAGCACGCCGGTCGAGGCGATCGAGCAGCAGCTCGCCAAGCGGCCCCTGGGCGACTATCGCGACAAGCTGATGACGGCCTACATCGCCACGGCGGCCGCCAAGCGAAACCTCGAGCGGCTCACGCCCCTCAAGGCGGAGGGCATCGTCGGCTCCCGACAGATCTACGAGGCCGAAGCGGCCTGGGACACCGCCCGCGCCACGCTCCAGTCGCTGCTCGAGCAGCTCGGCCAGGACGCCCGCCAGGCGGCGGTGATGTCGAGCCAAACCGTGCAGGAGCTGGAGACGCGGGCCGCCACCGACGAGACGGCCCTCGAGATCCTGGGCTTCTCCCGCGACGAGATTGCCAAGGTCGACGCCGCAGCAGGGCAGGCGCTCGCCCACTGCCCGATCGAGGCTCCCTTCGACGGCACCGTGATCTCCAAGGACGTCGCCTTGCTCGAGCACGTCGGACCCACCAACCAGATCCTGGGGATCGCCGACCTGCGGACGGTCTGGGTCTCCGCCGACATCTACGAGGCGCAGCTGCCGCTGGTAGCCAAGGCGGCGGGGCAGGAGGTGAGCTTCACGAGCGACGCCTGGCCGGGCAAGACCTTCGCCGCGAAGATCTTCTACACCGGAGACATCGTGGAGAAGGAATCGCGGACGGTCGCCATGCGGGCCCTGGCCGACAACGCCGACGGCCTGCTCAAGCCCGGCATGTTCGTCCGGGTCAACCTCCCCGGCGCAGCCCGAGCGTCGGTGCTCCAGCTGCCGCAGTCGGCCATCCAGGAGCACGAGGGCAAGTCGTTCGTGTTCGTGCATGCCGGTGGCGATGCCTTCGAGCGGCGGGATGTGAAGCTCGGCCGCCGGGCGGGAGACGTCGTCGAGGTCGTCGACGGCATCTCCCCGGGCGACCAGGTCGTGACCGGCGGGGGATTCGCGCTCAAGAGCCGGCTGTTGGCCGGGCTCCTCGAGGAGTAACTCCGGGCCCGCCGGAACACGCCGCCGATGGTCAACCACCTCATCGCCTGGTCGCTCGACAACCGCTTCGTCGTCATGCTCCTGGCGGTGGTGCTCCTGGGCATGGGCTTCCTCGCGGCCTCGACCCTGCCGCTCGACGCGGTGCCCGATCTGACGAACGTGCAGGTGCAGGTGCTCACCACCTCCCCGTCGCTCGGGCCCGTCGAGGTCGAGCAGTTCATCACCTTCCCGGTCGAGAACGCCATGAGCGGCATGCCGCGGGTGTCCGAGATCCGCTCGATCAGCCGCTACGGGCTCTCGGCCGTGACCGTCGCCTTCGAGGAGGGCACCGACATCTACTGGGCGAGAGCTCTCGCCAACGAGCGGCTGCAGATGGCCCGCGAGAGCATCCCTCCGGGGATGGGCGATCCCGCCCTCGGGCCGATCGCCACCGGGATGAGCGAGATCTACCAGTTCGAGGTTCGGGCCAAGCCGGGCTTCGAGTACAGCCTGATGGACCTGCGGACGATCCTCGACTGGCAGATCGCCTACCAGTTGCGAAGCGTGCCGGGCGTGATCGAGGTCAACACATTCGGCGGCGAGCTCAAGACCTACGAGGTGCAGGTCGACCCCGACAGGCTGCTCAACTACGGAATCACACTCGGGCAGGTGTTCGCCGCGCTCGAGGAGAACAACGGCAACTCTGGCGGCGGCGCGATCCGCCGCGGCGCCGAGCAGCGGCTGATCCGGGCCGAGGGGCTCGTGGGATCGCTGGATGACATCCGCAACATCGTGCTCGACTCCCGGGCAGACGGCACCCCGATCCGGATCGCCGACATCGGCACGGTGGCCTTCGCCCCGATGCTCCGCCAGGGGGCGGTCACCCGTGACGGTGACCGTGAGGCCGTCACCGGGATGGTGATGATGATCATGGGGGGCAACTCCCGGCAGGTCGTGGCCGACGTCAAGCACAAGATCGCCGCCATCGAGAAGACGCTGCCCGACGGCGTGTTCATCGACACCTTCTACGATCGCACCGAACTCGTCGCCAAGACGATCCACACCGTCGCCGAGAACATCTCGGTGGGCGTGATCCTGGTGATCCTGATGCTGCTCTTGCTCCTGGGCGACGTGCGGGCCGGGCTGATCGTGGCGGCGGCGATCCCGCTCTCGGCGATGGCCGCCCTGATCGCGATGCGGTATGCCGGCGTGTCGGCCAACCTGATGAGCCTCGGGGCCGTCGACTTCGGCGTGATCGTCGACGGTGCCGTCGTGATGATCGAAAACGCCGTCCGCTCGGCTGCCCGCTGGCGGCAGGCCAACGGCGCGAAGGGGAACGTGCCTCTCGCGGTGTTCAAGGAGTCGGCCTGCGAGGTGGGCACGCCCATCCTGTTCGCCGGGCTGATCGTGATCATCGTCTTCATCCCGATCCTCAGCCTGGAGGGGGTCGAGGGGAAGATGTTCAAGCCGATGGCTTTCACCTTCATGTCGGCCCTGACCGCGGCGCTCGTGCTCTCGGTGACCGTCATGCCGGTGATGGCCTCGCTGTTCCTGGCCCGGAAGGTGGCGGCCAAGGACACGCTGCTGGTGCGACTGCTGAAGGCGGCCTACGAGCCGCTGTTGGCGGTCGCGCTCGCGTTTCCGCTGCCGCTGGTGGCGGTGGCGTTGGCCGTGTTCGCGCTCAGCGTGATCGTGGCCGCGGGGTTCGGCCTGGAGTTCGTGCCCAAGCTCGACGAGGGGGATCTCGCCGTCCAGGCCGTCCGCCTGCCGAGCGTCTCGCTCGAAAGCTCGATCGAGATGACCAAGGCGATGGAGCGGACACTGCTCGAGTTTCCCGAGGTCGAGAGCGTGGTCTCGAAGACCGGCCGGCCCGAGATCGCCAACGATCCGATGGGCGTCCACCAGACCGACATCCTGATCCGCCTGAAGTCGGACCACGGCAACCACACCAAGCATGCCGAGCACCCCGAACACGCCGGGCAGGACAATCGCGGCGCTGCCATCAAGCAGGACGCCGCAGCCGGCGCCGACCGGCGGCCCGTCGACAAGCCAGCGCTGATCGAGGCGATGCAGGCGGCCCTCGAGCGGAACGTGCCGGGCAATGTCTACGGGTTCACGCAGCCGATCGAGCTGCGGGTGCAGGAGCTCGTGGCCGGGGTTCGCTCCGACGTGGGTCTGAGCCTCTACGGCGACGACCTCGGCGTGCTGAAGGTCGAGGGTGACAAGATCGTCCGGTCGCTCAACAAGGTGCCGGGCGCCGCCGACGTGCAGGCCCAGCAGATCGCGGGGCTGCCCTATGTCCGCGTGATCGTGCGCCGTGACAAGCTCGCCCGCTATGGGATCAACGCTGCGGCCGTGCTCGACGCGGTGAGCGTGATCGGCGGCCACGTGGTGGGGGAGGTGTTCGAGGGGCAGCGGCGGTTTCCACTGCAGGTGCGGCTCGCCCCCGAGTGGCGGGGCGACGTCGAGCGGCTCCTCGAGCTCAAGATCGACGACCCACAGGGCCGCCAGATCCCGATCGCGCAGCTGGCCGACATCGTCGTCGAGGACGGTCCCTCCGAGATCAGCCGCGACGCGATCCGCCGCCGGCTCCTGATCCAGTGCAACGTCCGCGGCCGCGACCTGGCCGGCTTCGTGGCCGACGCCCGGGCGACGGTCGAGCGGGAGGTGAAGCTGCCCCCCGGCTACGTGCTCGAGTGGGGTGGGCAGTTCGAGAACCTCGAGCGGGCGAGCAACCGGCTCATGATCGCAGTGCCGGTGGCGTTGTTCCTGATCTTCGCGCTGCTCTATGTGACCTTCGGCTCGGTGAGCCTGACGTTGCTGATCTATCTGAACGTGCCGATCGCGGCGACCGGCGGGATCTTCGCCCTCTGGCTGCGGGGAATGCCGTTCTCGATCTCAGCCGGGGTGGGATTCATCGCGCTGTTTGGCATCGCCGTCATGAACGGTGTGGTGCTCATCGAGCACATCCGCCTCCTGCGACACTCGGGGGCCGACCAGCGGATGGCGGTCTTCCAGGGCTCGCTCGACCGGCTCCGGCCCGTGCTGATGACCGCGCTCTGCGGGGCGCTGGGCTTCGTGCCGATGGCGGTCTCGGGGAGCGCGGGCGCCGAGGTCCAGCGGCCCCTGGCCACGGTGGTGATCGGCGGCCTCGTCACCTGCACGATCCTCACGCTCTTGGTGCTCCCGGCGATCTACCGCTGGTTCGAGCCGGCCGCGGCGGGCGACCTGCATTCCGCTCCGAATCGCGGTACGATATCGTGACCAGCATGATGACCTGTCTGCTCAAATCGAAGATTCACCGGGCGACGGTGACCGGTGCCTCGGTCGACTACGAGGGCAGCCTCACGATCGCGGCCGACCTGGCCGAGCGAGTCGGTCTGCTACCCTACGAACGGATCCTCGTGGCCAACCTGGCCAACGGCGAGCGGTTCGAGACCTACGTGATCTACGGGAAGCCCGGCTCGGGCACGATCGAACTCAACGGCGCCACGGCCCACCTCGGCAAGCCGGGCGACCGGCTGACGATCATGTCATTCGCCTGGGTCGATGCCACGGCCACGGCTCGGCATGCGCCCGCCATCATCGTGCTCGACGAGCACAACCACATCGTCCGCGGCTGATCGCCCGGAGCCCTACGGCGGCGGCAGCGGCTGGGGGGCGGGCGGCGGACGGTCGCCCACGTTCGGCACCGCCTCCTTCGGCCCCCCCTCGAAGGCCCGGCCGGCTGGCACGTCGCCCACCGGTGGAAACGTCTCCAGCTGCAGGAGGTCGGCAATCGCGACGGCGCTCGTCCATCGCTCGGCCTGGGCCTCCACGTAGGCAAGCTCCAGTTCCGTGAGGATCTTCTGGGCCTGAAGGAGGCTCAGAAACGTGACTTCGCCCTGGCCGTAGAGCCGCTGCGTGACTTCGACCGTCTCGCGGGCCTTGGGAAGAATGCCCTGCGCATACCAGGCAGTCGTTCGCTGGGCCCGGCGGTAGGTGTTCATCGTCTCGGCCGCCTGGGCCGCGAGATCCAGCTCCACGCGCCGCAAGTCGGCCCGGGCCGCGGCGATGTCGGCGGTCGCGGCGCGGATGTTGCCCTGGTTGCGGTCGAAGAGGGGCACGGCGAACATGACCTGGTAGAGCCCCTGGTCCTGGGCGGGCATGACCTGCCGCTGATAGCCGCCCATCAGGTTGACGTTGGGAATCGGCTGCACCCGGGCCCGGTCGAGGGCCCACTGCGCCCGGGCCACCTCGGCTCCGGCAGCCCGCGGCAGGGCGTTGCGGCCCACCACCGCCTCCTGGAGGCCGGCGATGTCGAAGTCGGGGAGCCGGGCGAGCAGGTCCCCCTCGATCGTGCCGATTCCCTCGCGGGGCACGGCCATGTCCACGGCCAGCCGACGGCGGTCGGCCTCGATCGTGACCCCGGCGTTCAACAGCCGCACCTCCGCCTGGTCCCGCTCGATGCTCCAGAACAGGACGTCAGCCCGCGTCCCCTCGCCGGCCGCGACGAGCTGCTCGCCGATCCGAAACGAACGGTTGGCGATCTCGAGCAGGAGCTTGAAGATCTCCTGCCGCCGCTGGGCGACGAGCAAGAGATAGAAGTCGCGGCGCACGGCGGTCATGACCTCGAACCGGGCCCTCACCAGCCGCCACTCGGCCGCCTGCACCTCCCGCAGCGCCGCCTGCTGCTGCAGCCTGAGCTTGCCGGCGGTGACGATGTCCTGGGCGACGGTGCCGGACCACTGGCTGTCGGAGCCGGCGGCCTGCGGCGTGAAGCCGGCGATCACCGGATTGGGATACAGCCTGGCCTGCACCGCCTTGCCCTGCGCGGCCTGGATCTCCGCCCGCGCGGCCGTGATCCGGGGATGGTTTCGCAGGGCGATGGCCACGCAGGCGTCGAGGGTCTTCGGACCGAGCGGATCGGGCGCGGGGCCATCCCCCGGGGGCACGAGCGCGGCCGGTTCGGTCGGCTGCTCCGGGCGTGCCCCGAGCGGCTGGCCCGGGTCGGCGAGCAGGGTGGCATCCCGCGTCGGCCAATCGGGAACTGGCGGCAGGGACTCCCGCACCGGTTCCGGCGCTTGGCCGAAGGCCGCGGCTCCGCCGAGGGCAGCCAGGGCCACGGCCATCGTCAGTACACGAAATCGGCAGTTCATCACCATGCCACGCACGGCTCCGGCTTCTCGCCCAGAACGTCTCCCGCCCCTTTCATCGGCAGATTCCGCACGTTCGAACACGACCGGACCGATTCCGGTGAATCCCCGGCAAGGCTTTCAAGAAAATGGGCGGGCTGCGGAGGCCCGGGGAGTTGCGGTTGGCCGCCGCAGGCGACGGTACCATGACGTCTCATCCCGTGAGCCCGTCATGCCGTCCTCGTCTCGGCCGCTGCCTCCCACCGTACGGGCCCTGGGCTGGACAAGTTTTTTTACCGACCTCTCGAGCGAGGCGATCTATCCGCTCCTTCCCGGGTTCGTGAAGGGACTCGGGGGCACGAGCCTCGACATCGGTCTGATCGACGGCGTGGCCAACGCCGTGGCGGCGGTGGTGAGGCTCCCGTCCGGAGCGGTCTCCGATTCCATCGGCCGACGGCCACTCGTGCTCCTCGGCTACGGGGTTTCGAGCGTCGTGCGCCCGCTGATGGGCCTGGTGACCTCGCCGTTGGGGGTGCTGCTGGTACGAGCAGCCGACCGCTTCGGCAAGGGCGTCCGTAACGCGCCCCGCGACGCGCTGGTCGCCGATCTGGTCGAGCCCGAATCGCGGGGGCGGGCCTTCGGACACATCCGGGGGCTCGACCACGCCGGTGCGGCCATTGGGCCCCTGGTGGCGATGGCGTTTCTGCTCGTGTTCCCCGGAGCACAGCGGACGCTCTTCCTCCTCACGCTTCTCCCGGGCCTGGCGACGCTCGCCGTGATCTGGCGGTTCGTCCGCGATCCACCCCGCCACTCGACCGCGCCGCCCGCCCTGGCCGGTGGCCTCTCGCGCTCGCAGGGCTGGCTGCTGGCGTGCGTGGCGATCTGGGCGACCGGGGCGGCGAGCGAGCAGTTCTTGCTCTTGCGGGCGGAGGAGTTGGGCATGCCCGTCGCGTTCATCCCGCCGCTGTGGTTCGCCATCAGCCTCGCCAAGGGAGTCACCGCCACCCGGGCCGGTCACCTCGCCGACCGGATCTCGCCCCGGCGGGCGCTTGCGGGGGGCTGGCTCGTGTTCGCTGCGGCCTACGGGGCCCTGGCTCTCGCCCCGAGCCTCACGACGGCCCTGCCGCTGTTGATCGCCGTGGGCGTGGGCTACGGTCTGGCCGAGCCGGCCGAGCGGAAGCTCGTGGCGGCGTTGGCGCCGACGGGCCGCCACGGCGGCGCCTTCGGCTGGTATTCGCTCGTGCAGGGGCTGATGGCCCTGCCGGCGGGCCTCCTGGCGGGCACGCTCTGGGACACCGGGCCCGCCGGGCCGTCCTGGGCGTTCGCCGCGACCGCGGTCCTCGCGCTGGCCGCCTCTGGCCTGCTCGTCGTCATGCCAGCCAGCCCCGGCGCGCGAGCCATGCCCTGACCCCGTACACGACGGCACCGTAGGCGACGACCGTGAGGGCGAGCAGTGGCCAGTAGCCGGCCGGCAGCGGCACGAAGCCGATCAGATGCCCCACCGCCGACCCGGGAAGCCAGAGGCCGACGATCGCGACTGCCGCGGTCGTGAGCGTGAGCGCGAGACTCGCGTGGCTTTGGAGAAACGGGATCCGCCCCGTCCGAATCACGTGGATCACGAGCGTCTGGGTGATGAGCGACTCGACGAACCAGCCGCTGTGAAACACCGCCGCCCGCCCCGGATCGGCGCAGCCGAAGCCATGGAACAGGATCGCAAAGGTGGTGAAGTCGAAGATCGAGCTCACGGGCCCGACCATGAGAATGAACCGGGCGATCTGGCCGAGTGACCAGGGCCGGGGGCGGGCGATCGCCTCGTCATCGACCGTGTCGGTCGGGATCGGCGCCTGCGACAGGTCGTAGAGCAGGTTGTTGACGAGGATCTGCAGGGGCGTCATCGGCAGGTACGGCAGGAACCAGCTCGCCCCCAGCATGCTGAGCATGTTGCCGAAGTTCGAGCTGGCGCCCAGCCGCAGGTACTTGAGCACGTTGACGAACACCCGGCGGCCCTCGCGGACGCCCTCCCACAACACACGCAGATCCTTGTCGAGGAGGATGCAATCGGCGCTCTCCCGGGCGAGGTCCACCGCGGTATCGACGCTGATGCCGACGTCCGCCTCCCTCAGGCCGGCCGCGTCGTTGGCGCCATCCCCGAGGAAGCCGACCACGTGGCCGGCCGCGCGCAACAGCCGCACCACCCGCTGCTTCTGCACGGGCGTGAGGCGGGCCAGGAGCGTGGCCGCCCGGGCCGCCGCGGTCAGCTCGGCGTCGCTCAGGGCGTCGATCGCTCCACCGTCGAGGAAGGCCGTGGCGTCGAGGCCAACCGCGGCGCAGATCGCTCGGCTCGTGAGCGGGTCGTCGCCGGTGAGCACCTTGACGGCCACCCCGCCGCGCACGAGCGCCGCGATCGCCGCGGCGGCCGAATCCTTGGGCGGGTCGAGGAAGGCGAGGTAGCCGCGGAGCACAAGCTCCCGCTCGTCCGCGCGGGAATATGACTCCCGGCGGCCGAGGTCGCGGCTGGCCACCGCCAGCACGCGGAACCCCTCGCCCGCGAGCCGCCGCAGTTCCGCATGCAGCGACTCCGGGATGCCGCCCGCGATGGGCAAGATATGGCCGTCGATCTCGTAGGCCGCGCAGCGGTCGAGCACCGCTTCCACCGCCCCCTTGCAGATCAACCGCGGATCGCCGTCCGGCCCGGCGACCACGACCGACATCAGCCGGCGGGAAAAATCGAAGGGAACCTCGTCGAGCTTGGTGAAGCCGTCCGGCCAGCCGGCGGCATGGGCGGCTGCGTGGTCGAGGATCGCCCGGTCGAGCAGGTTCTTGAGGCCGGTCTGGAAGTGGCTGTTGAGCCACGCGAGCGTCAGCACCGCGGGATCCTCCTGGAGGGTCAGGTCGCAGTGCCGCTCCAAGATGATCCGATCCTGCGTGAGCGTGCCGGTCTTGTCGGCGCAGAGCACGTCCATGGCGCCGAGGTTCTGGATCGAGTCGAGGTGCTTGACGATCACCCGCCGTCGGGCCATCGCCAGGGCGCCCCGCGACAGGCAGACCGTCACGATCATGGGGAGCATCTCGGGCGTGAGCCCCACGGCCACGGCCAGGCCGAAGAGCAGGGCGGACCACCAGTCGCCCTTGGTGAGCCCGCTCGACAGGATGACGAGCGCCGTCATGGTCACGGTGAGCGCGATCATCAGCCAGGTGAACCGCCGCAGCCCCGCATCGAAGGCGGTCTCGGCCTCGGGCAGGTCGAGCGTGGCGGCGATGCCGCCCAGGAGCGTCGCCCGGCCGGTCTCCACGACCACGGCGAGCCCCGAGCCGCCGGCCACGCTCGTGCCCTCGTAGGCGATGCAGCCCAGCGTCAGGGGCGGTTGCGTCGAATCGGACTCGGGAGCGGCGTGCTTTTCGACCGGAAACGACTCGCCGGTCAGGATCGCCTGCGTGACGGCGAGATCTTTTGCGGCCACGAGGCGCACGTCGGCGGGCACCATGTCGCCGACGGCCAACTGGATCACGTCTCCGCGGACCAGCTCGCCGATCGGAACCTCCCGGGCGGCCCCGTCGCGCACGACCGTCGCATGCACGGCGATCATCGATCTGAGGGCGCGAGTCGCCGCGGCCGCGCGGGCTTCCTGCACCAGCCGCAGCCCCACCGCGACCCCGAGGAGCACGATCATCACCCCGCCGGCGGCCGGGTCGCCCGAGGCGAAGGACGACGCCGCCAGCAGGCCCAAGAGCACGACGAGCGGATTGCCGACGGCCCGGATGACGAGTTCGAACCTGGCGGCCTGAGGGCCGGGGCGCAGCAGGTTCGGGCCATCCTGCTCGAGCCGCCGCGCGGCCTCGACCGCCGAGAGCCCCACGAGCGAACTTCCGAGATTCGCCAGCACCGCCTGCGGCTCCGCCACCGCCGCGGCCCGAAGCAGTCTCGACGGCTGGGCTGACTGCACGTGAAGCGGGGATGGCATGGACAAGGCCCGGGGTGGAGCGATCCACGGCCTGCCCTGGCACGAGCGGTCATTCTACGGCGCGTGGCCACCGGAACTCGCTACGGCGCGTGGCCACCGGAACTCGGCGCCGCCCGGTCACGCAACCTGGAGGCCGATTCAACCAGCGCACACCCCGCCGTCCACCTTGACAAGCCGGCCGCCTCGGCACACCTTCGCACCGCTGTGCGGTGGTGCTCGCGGCCAGCGACGACTCCTGCGATCCCGCCTGCCGGCGGCCTGGTCGCATCCAACCGAGGTAACGGCATGACCGGCCGGGAACGAGTGACCGCCCTCGGCCAGTGGCTCGTGCTCGGCACGCTCGTCGGGGTGCTCGCCGGCGCGGCCTCGGCCGTGTTCCTCTGGCTGCTCGACCGGGCCACCGAGTTTCGCACGGACCACAAGGTCGTCGTGTATGCGCTTCCCCTGGCGGGCCTCGTGCTCGGCTGGGTCGTCGCGCGGTTCGGGCAGGCGACCACGGGAGGCAGCAACCTCGTCATCGATACGATCCATGACGACGGCCCGGAGATCCCGCTGCGCATGGCCCCGCTCGTGCTCCTGGGCACGGTGCTCACGCACCTCTTCGGCGGCAGCGCCGGCCGCGAAGGCACCGCCATCCAGATGGGGGCGAGCCTCACCGACTGGGTCGCGCACCGCCTTGAGGTCGGCCGGCCGGTGCGGCGGCAGCTTCTGTCCGCAGGCGTGGCCGGCGGCTTTGGCTCCGTGTTCGGGACGCCCGTCGCAGGGGCCGTATTCGGTCTGGAGTTCGTGACGCGGGGGCGTATCGAATATCACGCGCTCGTGCCGGCACTCGTCGCCTCGGTGGTCGGTGACCTCACGACCCGCGGTCTCGGCATCGAGCACACTTCCTACCCGGCCGTGCCGCAGGTGCCGCTCACGCCGCTGTTGTGCCTCGAGTGGATCGCCTTCGCCGTGGTGATCGCGGTGGCGGCGGTCGCCTTCATCGAACTCACCCACGCCATCAAGCGGCAGGGGGAGCGGCACGTGCCCTGGCTGCCGGTGCGGATGGTCCTGGGCGGCCTCGCCGTCGTCGCGCTCTGGAGGCTCGTCGGCACGAGCGACTACCTCGGGCTCGGCATGCCCACGATCGAGCGGGCCTTTACGGATCCGCAGCTCCCGGTGGAAGCGTTCGCTTTGAAACTCCTGTTCACCGCGGTCACCCTCGGGGCCGGGTTCCTCGGGGGCGAGGTGACGCCGCTGTTCTTCATCGGGGCCACGCTTGGCAACGTCTTTGCCCGCACGCTGGGCATCCCGATCGAGCTGGGCGCAGCCGTGGGCCTGGCGGCCCTGTTCGCCGCCGCCGCCAACACGCCGCTGGCACTGTCCATCATGGCCGTCGAGCTGTTCGGGGCACACGTCCTGCCGCACGTGCTCATCGTCTGCGTGATCGCTTATCTTCTCTCGGGCCACGCGAGCATCTATCCAGCCCAGCGACTTGCACCCCAGCTAGGAGAACACCCATGAACCCCCGCCTCCTTGCCGGCACCCTGGGCAGTGCCTTGCTCATCGCCCTGCCCAGCCGGAGTGAAGACCCCGCCGCGAAGTGCCCCGTGATCCGGCATGAGGCGTCGAGGTCGCGAACCACCGCGGCCGGCGGGATGACCAACGGCGACTGGTGGCCCGATCAGGTCAACCTCGACATCCTCCACCAGAACCCGCCGGCGGCGAATCCGCTCGGCGGCGGCTTCGACTACGCGGCCGAGTTCAAGCAGCTCGATCTCGCCGCGGTCAAGCGAGACCTCCGCGACCTGATGACGACCTCGCAGGACTGGTGGCCGGCCGACTACGGCCACTACGGGCCGTTCTTCATCCGCATGGCCTGGCACTCGGCCGGCACCTACCGCGTGGCCGACGGCCGCGGCGGCGCAGGGTACGGCACGCAGCGGTTCGCGCCGCTCAACAGCTGGCCCGACAACGCCAACCTCGACAAGGCCCGCCGGCTGCTCTGGCCGATCAAGCAGAAGTATGGCCGGCGGCTCTCGTGGGCCGACCTGATGATCCTCGCCGGGAACGTGGCGCTCGAGTCGATGGGCTTCGAGACCTTCGGGTTCGGCGGCGGCCGGGCCGACGTCTGGGAGCCGCAGAACGACATCGACTGGGGTCCGGAGACCGAGTGGCTCGGCGACAAGCGATACACGGGCGACCGCCGGCTCGACAGCCCGTTGGCAGCCGTGCAGATGGGCCTGATCTACGTGAATCCCGAGGGCCCGGGCGGCGTGCCCGACCCGGTGGCCTCGGGCCGCGACGTGCGCGAAACCTTCGCCCGCATGGCGATGAACGACGAGGAGACCGTGGCCCTCACCGCCGGCGGCCACACCTTCGGCAAGGCCCATGGGGCCGGCAGCACCGAGCTGGTGGGTCCCGCTCCGGAGGGGGCGCCCCTGGAGGAGCAGGGACTGGGCTGGCACAACCGCCACGGCAGCGGCAAGGGGGCCGACACCACCACCAGTGGCATCGAGGGCGCCTGGAAACCCACCCCAATCGCTGGGACATGGGCTATTTCGACATGCTGTTCGGCTACGAGTGGGAGCTGATCAAGAG
This sequence comes from Planctomycetota bacterium, assembly GCA_046075145.1. Lineage (GTDB taxonomy): Bacteria > Planctomycetota > Planctomycetia > Pirellulales > UBA1268 > QWPN01. The sequence continues at coordinate 10 of JBJTPO010000719.1, read as the reverse complement.
CCCCGCCGGG